>CAXNJD010000129.1:0-5011 GCA_964202545.1 Cypionkella sp. | reverse complement strand
GGATTTAACCGTGACCCGCCTGTCGGAAACGGCCTATGTGCTGGTGGTGCCTGGGGCGACGTTGCAGCGTAATTTGGCGTGGCTGCGGGCCAATTTGGGCAGCGATTTCGCGGTGATTACCGATATGACTGCGGCGGAATCGGTCTTGTGCCTGATGGGGCCGCGTGCGCGCGAGGTGATGCAAACAGTATCGCCCAATGATTTTAGCAATGCCGCCCATCCCTTTGGCACAGCGCGTGAAATTGAAATTGGCATGGGCGTGGCGCGGGCGCACCGCGTGACCTATGTGGGCGAGTTGGGCTGGGAAATTTATGCTAGCAGCGATCAGACGGCGCATATCTTTGAGGCGATTGAGGAGGCGGGCGCGGATGTGGGGTTGAAACTGTGCGGTTTGCATACGCTGGACAGTTGCCGCATTGAAAAGGCCTATCGCCACTGGGGCCATGATATTACTGACGAAGATCATGTGCTGGAGGCGGGGCTTGGTTTTACGGTCTCGAACAAGAAATCGGGGTATATTGGCGAGGCTGCGGTGGCGGAAAAGCGTGAAGCAGGTCTTGCCCGCCGCATGGTGCAATTTCGCCTAAAAGACCCAGAGCCACTGCTGTTTCACAACGAGGCACTGGTGCGGGACGGCGTTATTGTCGGGCCAGTGACCAGTGGAAACTATGGGCATTTCTTGGACGGGGCGGTGGGCATGGGCTATGTGCCGTGCGAGGGTCAGTCCGAGGCCGATGTGCTGGCCAGCCGATATGAGATAGAGGTGGCAGGGGTGCGGCACGAGGCCGTGGCCAGCCTTGCCCCGATGTATGATCCCAAATCAGAACGCGTGCGCGCCTGACGCGCGGCGATGGATATTTGTGCCAATATGAAAGGCCAATCAGATGAATGAGATAGATACAAATATTGCCGATGAATGCGCGCCAGTACGCGCGCGCAGATCAGGCGGACGCGAGGCGCGGGTCGCTATGCGCGCAGCGCCCTTGGCCGAGGATGTGCGCCCTGTGCGCGCGGGCATGGAAGGCGGGCAGTATCGCCCGCTGACTGAGGCGGGCATGGCGCAAATCCATGCCGCAGCACTAGATGCGTTGGAACAAATCGGCCTATCCCAAGCGCCGCCATCGGGGGTGGAATTGCTGACGGGGGCAGGGGCCATTTTGGGCGATGACGGGCGTATTCGGTTCCCACGCGCGTTGGTTGAAGATATGTTGGCGGTCGCCGCGCGGGGAATTACGCTGCATGCGCGCGACCCAAAGCAAGATCTGCATTTGTCGGGCAATAAGGTGCATTTTGGCACAGCGGGTGCGGCGGTGCATATCGTCGATCCCATCACGTTGGACTACCGCGAAAGCACGGCGCAAGACCTGTATGACGCGGCGCGTTTGGTCGACAATTTGGACAATATCCACTTTTACCAGCGAACGATGGTATGCCGCGATGTGGTCGATAACCGCGAGATGGATTTGAACACGCTGTATGGCTGCCTTGCGGGCACGACCAAACATGTGGGTACGTCCTTTAGCGATCCGTCCCATGTGGCCGATTGTTTTGACATGATTTACATGGTTGCGGGCGGCGAGGATAAATGGCGCGAACGTCCTTTTGTTAGCAATTCCAATTGCTTTGTTGTCCCGCCGATGAAATTTGCCGAAGAATCTTGCATCACGATGGAAGATTGCATTCGGCGCGGGATGCCGATGCTGCTGTTGTCGGCGGGGCAAGCGGGGGCGACATCGCCTGCGCCGATTGCCCTGACCATCGTGCAAGCCATGGCGGAATGCTTGGCTGGTGTGGTCTATGCCAACGCTATCGTAAAAGGTGCGCCTTGCATTTTTGGAACATGGCCCTTTGTTTCTGACCTTCGCACGGGGGCGATGTCGGGCGGGTCTGCCGAGCAGGCGCTGCTCACCGCAGGCTGTGCGCAGATGCACCATTTCTATGACCTTCCAGGTGGGGCGGCTAGCGGGATTTCGGACAGTAAACTGCCCGATATGCAGGCAGGATGGGAGCAGGGAATTACCAATTCGCTGGCGGGCCTGTCGGGTCTGAACATGTGCTATGAAGCGGTGGGGATGCATGCATCCCTGCTGGGGTTCTGTCTGGAATCGTTGGTTTTGGGTGATGACCTTTTGGGCCAAGCGATGCGTCTGGTACGCGGTATTGACGTGACCCCCGACACCACCAGCATCGATGCGATGAAAGAGGTGTGTCTTGGCGGGGCGGGGCATTATTTGGGCAGCGATCAGACGCTAAAGCTGATGCAGACCGAATATATCTATCCCAAGGTCGCCAACCGCATGTCACCTAAGGAGTGGAACGAGGCGGGCAAGCCCCTCTTGCTTGATGCGGCGATTGCGCGCAAGAATGCCATTTTGGCAAAGGCTGGCACGGTGATCGATCCGCAGATCGACGCGGCCATTCGCGCCAAATACAACATCTATTTCTCGTGAGGCGCGCATGATCTCTGAACATATGACCCATTTTTATATCGGCGGCGCGTGGGTGGCCCCGAAATCGCAAACGCAGGCGGGGGTTGAAAACCCTGCGACCGAAGAGATTGTCGCACAAGTCGCCTTGGGTAATGCCGACGATGTCGATGCGGCAGTGGCTGCGGCGCGGGCGGCGTTTGAGGGGTATTCCAATACGCCTGTGGCCGAGCGGATAGCCTTGGTCAAGCGTCTGCTAGAGGTTTATAATTCGCGTTATGAGGACATCGCGCAGGCGGTTTCCACTGAAATGGGCGCGCCGATCACTTGGGCGCGCGAGGCGCAGGTTTGGGCGGGCCAAGTTCATCTAGAGGCCACCATTAAGGCTGCCGAGGACATGGTTTGGGAGAAAACCCAAGGCACCACGCGGATTATCTATGAAGGTATTGGCGTATGCGCGCTGATCACGCCGTGGAATTGGCCGCTGAACCAGATTGTCTGCAAAGTGGCACCTGCGCTGATTGCAGGCTGCACGATGGTGCTGAAACCATCCGAAATTGCCCCCTTGTCGGGCGTTTTATTTGCCGAAATTTGCCATGCGGCGGGGGTTCCTGCGGGCGTGTTCAATTTGGTCAACGGCACGGGGCCAGATGTGGGCGCGCGTATGGCATCCCACCCTGATGTGGATATGGTGTCTTTCACGGGCAGTACGCGGGCGGGCATTGCGGTGGCGGCAGCGGCAGCGCCCACGGTCAAGCGCGTGGCGCAGGAACTGGGCGGCAAGTCGCCGAACATTATCTTGCCTTCAGCCGATATTGCACAGGCAGTGGCGGATGGTACGGCGGCAATGATGACCAACACGGGCCAGTCGTGCGATGCGGCAACGCGGATGTTCATCCCGCGCGCCGCGCGCGATGTGGCCGTGGCGGCGGCCAAGGCCACGGCAGAGGGCATTGTTGTCGGCGATCCTAGCCTCGAGGCCACGATGATGGGGCCACTGGTATCGAAAATGCAGTTCACAAAGGTGCAGGGTCTGATTGAAAAGGGTATTTCCGAAGGTGCCACGCTGGTCACAGGCGGTATTGGCCGCCCTGAAGGGGTAAATCGCGGCTGGTTCGTGCGCCCTACGGTGTTTGCCGATGTGACCAATGATATGACCATCGCGCGCGAAGAAATCTTTGGCCCCGTGCTGGTTCTGATCCCTTATGACAGCGTCGACGAGGCGGTTCGCGTGGGTAATGACACCGAATACGGGCTTGCCGCCTATATCAGCGGCCCCGTGGACGAGGCGCGGGCCGTAGCGCGGCGTATGCGCGCGGGCACAGTGAACCTGAACTATCCCGCATGGGATATTCACGCGCCCTTTGGCGGGTATAAGCAATCGGGCAACGGGCGCGAATATGGGGCCTATGGCATCCATGATTTCTGCGAGGTGAAGGCGATTGTGGGTTGGGGCGAGGACGCATGAGCATTCATTACGGCTATATCGGCCTAGGCAATTTGGGGGCGGCCTGTGCGGGCTGCCTTTTAAAGGCGGGCTTCGGGCTAACAGTTTATGATTTGAACCCCGCGCTGGCTGCACCATTGGTGGCGGCGGGTGCGACGCTTGCCAGCAGCGCCGAGGAGGTGGCATCCAGCGTCGATCATGTTATCACCTGCCTACCCAGCCCGCGCGTGTCGGAAACCGTTTTGCAGGGCATCTTGCCGCATATGAAGGCGGGCGCGTCATGGGTGGAAATGTCCACCTTGGGGCGCGAGGAGGTTTTGGCCTTTGCGAAGATTGCGGCGGATGCGGGGCATGAGATGATGGAACTGCCCGTCACAGGCGGCGTGCATTTGGCCGCCCAAGGCAAAATCACCATGCTGGCGGGGGGATCGAAAACGTTGTTTGATCTGCACCACGGTGCAATGTCTGCGATGGGGGATCGGATATTCCACATGGGCCCGCTTGGGTCTTCGGCGATTATCAAGGTCATCACCAATATGCTGGCCTTTATTCATCTAAAAGCCACGTCCGAGGCGTTGATGCTGGCCAAACGCGGTGGGCTTGATCTGGCGCAAAGCTGGCATGCGATTGCGGCCAGTTCTGGCAATTCGTTCGTGCATGAAACCGAAGGCGCGCTGATATTGAACGGCAGCTATGACATTGCGTTCAACGTCGATTTGGCGCTGAAAGATTTGGGCTTTGCTTTGGGGTTTGGAAAAGAGTTCGGCGTGCCTTTGGATTTGGCATCAATGACCAACCAGACCTATATCGCGGCCAAAGCGGCCTATGGCGGCGAGGCGCAATCGCCCATGATTGCCAAGCTGTTGGAAGATTTGCTTGGGACAGATTTGCGCGCCGAAGGTTTTCCTGCCAAGCTGGTTTAGCGGCAAGGCCGCAAAGGTATTTGGATCAGTACGAAAGGGAATCGGCATGCGCGATGAGGATTTGCAACGCGCAGCCATGATGCTGCATCATCGCAAAGCAGGTCTTGCGCAGGGCGACCCGATTGCCGCGCCAATTGTGATGTCATCGGCCTATCATTTGCCAACCGTGCAGGCGGGCGGGCATTTTTATACCCGCGCGGGCAACCCAACATGGG
>CAXNJD010000128.1:0-5031 GCA_964202545.1 Cypionkella sp. | reverse complement strand
GCCGACATCACCGAAGACCGCATTATCCGCGATATGGTGGGCCGCGATATGGCCAACCGCTATCCCGCGCGCACACCAAACGTGGGCGAAGTGCTGCTTCAGGTGCAGGATTGGAACGTTTGGCACCCCGAACAGGCGGGGCGGCAGATGATTAAGAATGTTGCCCTGAACGTCCGCAAGGGCGAGATTGTGGGCATCGCTGGCCTTATGGGCACAGGCCGCACCGAACTGGCGATGAGCCTATTTGGCCGCAGCTATGGCAAGAATATCTCGGGCAGTGTCAAAATGGCAGGGCGCGAGGTGGATTGCAGCACAGTGTCTTCGGCAATTGCGGCGGGCCTTTCCTATGTGACCGAAGACCGCAAATCGCTGGGGCTTGTGTTGGAAGAACCGATTGTACGCAATATTTCGCTGGCCAATTTGGAAGGAATTTCCACACGCGGCGTTTTGGATGCGCGGCGCGAGACGCAGGTTGCCGATAGCTACCGCGAGCAATTGGCGATCCGCACGCCATCGGTTTTCCAAAAGGTGGTCAACCTTTCGGGCGGTAATCAGCAAAAGGTCGTCTTGTCAAAATGGCTGTTCACCGATCCGCAAGTGTTGATCCTTGACGAGCCGACGCGCGGCATTGATGTTGGCGCAAAATTCGAAATTTATTCAATTATGAACGATCTGGCAGGCCAAGGGCGCGGCGTTTTGATGATTTCGTCGGAGATGCCCGAACTTTTGGGCATGTGTGACCGCATCTATGTGATGAACGAAGGCGCGATTGTGGGGGAACTTACCCGCGCCGAGGCCAGCCAAGAAAAGATTATGGCCCTGATACTTACGGGCAAAGAAACGCAGACCAAAAACGGCGGCGAAAACGCCCGAAAAACCAAGGGGAGGGCCGCGTAAATGGCACAGGATCAAGATATGAGCGCGCGTTTGGGCGCGCATCTGCGCGAGAATGGCATGTTGATGGCGCTGGTCGCCATTGTGTTGTTCTTCGCTGTGGTGGTTCAGGTCACACTGGGGGTAGATTTCCTTTCGGCGCAAAACATCACTAACCTTTTCCTGCAAAACTCTTACGTCATCATCATGGCGCTGGGCATGCTGCTGGTCATCGTCGCAGGGCATATCGACCTATCGGTGGGCAGTGTCGTGGGTTTCACAGGCGCGGTTGCTGCTGTGCTGACAGTGAATATGGGCCTGCCTGTCTATGTGGTGATCCCACTTGTGCTGCTGGTCGGCATGCTGATCGGCGCGGCGCAGGGGTACTGGATTGCCTACTGGCGTATCCCTTCGTTTATCGTCACATTGGCGGGCATGCTGGTGTTTCGCGGTCTAACGCTGTGGCTGTTGAACGGGCAAAACATTGGCCCCTTTCCAAAAAGCTTTCAATCGCTGTCTACGGGCTTTATCCCCGATGTCTTTGGCGTGGATAAACCGAATATGACCGCGCTGGCCGTGGTGATTTTGGCCGCGATTGTCATCGTTTACATCGGCTGGCGCGCGCGCAAAAGCGATGTGACCTTTGGCATCAGCCCTGAACCGATGGTTATGTTTACCATTCGCAACCTCATCGTCGCAGCCGCGCTCATTTTCGTGGGCTACAAACTGGCCACATTTCGCGGGCTACCCAATGTGGTGATCGTCCTGTCGGTCCTGACAATCGTTTATGCGTTTTTCACCGAAAACACAGTGATGGGGCGGCGGATTTATGCGCTGGGCGGTAATGAAAAGGCGGCCAAACTATCTGGCATTAAAACCGACCGCTTAGTGTTTTTGACATTTGTGAACATGGGCGTTCTGGCTGCGCTGGCGGGCATGATCGTGGCTGCGCGGCTAAATTCCGCCACGCCCAAGGCAGGCGGCGGGTTTGAACTTGATGTGATCGCGGCGGTGTTTATCGGCGGCGCGTCCATGTCGGGCGGTGTGGGTAAGATTATTGGTGTTGTGGTGGGCGCCCTAATTATGGGCGTTATGAACAATGGCATGTCAATTTTGGGCATAGGTGTTGATTATCAACAAGTGATCAAAGGGCTGGTTTTGCTGGCCGCCGTGATCTTCGACGTTTACAACAAAAATAAGTAGGACATCATGTTTATCAGCCAAATCATAGACGAAACTGGCCAAATCGCTGTCGTCGTGCGCGACGGAGGCGAGGCGGCCTTGGTGAATGGCGCAGCCAGCACCTATGCCCTTGCGGCCGAGGCTGCGCAAAGCGGGCGCAGCCTGCGCGATGTTATCATGGCGCGCGGGCTTGGCGCGGCAGTGAACCTGCCCGCTTTGGCAGCAGCAGGGCGCATGGCCACGCCCATTACTCACCCCGACCCTGCGCATATGCACCTAACTGGCACGGGGCTAACCCATTTGGGTTCGGCCGCTGCCCGTGATGCGATGCACACAAAATTGCAGGGCGCCGACCTGTCCGATTCGATGAAGATGTTTCAGTTGGGCCTTGCCGATGGCAAACCCGAACAGGGCATAATCGGCGTGCAGCCAGAATGGTTTTATAAAGGCAATGGCCACAATGCCGTGGCCCCAAACGCCCCACTCAACGCCCCTGCCTTTGCGCTGGATGGCGGCGAGGAACCCGAAATTGCGGGGATATACCTGATAGATGATGCAGGCACCCCGCGCCGCATTGGCTGGTCACTCGCGAATGAGTTTTCAGATCATGTGACCGAACGGATCAATTACCTGTACCTTGCCCATTCCAAACTGCGCCCTGCCAGCTTTGGCCCCGAAATTCTGATTGGCGATTTACCAGATGATATTCGCGGGGCTAGCCGTATTTTGCGCGGTGGGCAGGTGGTTGGGGAAAAGCCGTTTCTGTCGGGGGCTGCCAACATGTCCCACAGCTTTGCCAATCTGGAACACCACCACTTCAAATATGACGTATTCCGTCAGGCGGGCGATCTGCATGTGCATATGTTTGGCACGGCCACCCTATCTTTTGCCGATAATTTCGCCACGCAGACAGGCGATGTTTTTGAAATTGACGCGCCGCAACTGGGTCTGCCCTTGCGCAACCCACTGGGCCAAGATGCCGATCTTGGCATGATTGCGATTTCAGCATTGTGAGGATGACATGACATTTAAACCCGCCCCATGGCCCCGCAAGCTGCGTTCACAAGAATGGTTCGGTGGCACGACCAAAGATGCGATCTATCATCGCGGCTGGATGAAAAATCAGGGATTTCCACCCGATCTGTTCGATGGCCGCCCTGTTATTGGCATTTTGAACACATGGTCAGAGCTAACCCCCTGCAACGCGCATCTGAACGATCTGGCGCAGCGGGTAAAGCACGGCATCTACGAGGCGGGCGGTTTCCCCGTGGAAGTGCCTGTTTTTAGCGTGTCTGAGTCGGCATTTCGCCCTACGGCGATGATGTTCCGCAATTTGGCGGCAATGCAGGTGGAAGAGGCGATGCGCGGCCAGCCGATGGATGGCTGCGTCCTACTCGTGGGCTGCGATAAAACCACACCCAGCTTGCTGATGGCGGCGGCCAGCACCGACATACCGTCTATCGTCGTAACTGGCGGGCCAATGCTGAATGGCTATTACAAAAATGAACGTGTTGGCAGCGGCACGCATTTGTGGAAATTTTCCGCTGCGGTCGCCGCTGGCACGATGAGCCGCGAAGAATTTGTCGAGGCAGAGGCATCGATGTCCCGCAGCCCCGGTTCGTGCAACACCATGGGTACCGCCAGCACGATGGCATCCATGGCCGAGGCGCTGGGCATGGCGCTTTCAGGCAATGCTGCCATTCCCGCAGTAGACAGCCGCCGCCGCGTGATGGCGCAGCTGACAGGGCGGCGCATTGTACAAATGGTCAAGGATGATCTGAAACCATCTGATGTAATGACAAAACAGGCGTTCGAAAACGCTATTCGCACCAATGCGGCCATTGGCGGCAGCACCAATGCCGTGATTCACCTGCTGGCCATGGCAGGCCGCGCGGGTATTGATCTGACACTGGACGATTGGGATCGCTGCGGGCGCGATGTGCCGACAATTGTCAACTTGATGCCTTCGGGCAAATATTTGATGGAAGAATTCTTCTATGCGGGCGGTCTGCCCGTGGTCATCAAACGCCTTGGCGAAGGTGGGCTACTCCACAAAGACGCGCTGACAGTCTCGGGTGGTACGATTTGGGATCAGGTCAAAGACGTGCAAAACCACAATGAAGAGGTGATTTTGCCCACCGAAAAGGCGCTGACCAAATCGGGCGGCATTGTCGTGCTAAAGGGCAATCTTGCGCCCAAAGGCGCGGTGCTAAAACCTTCTGCTGCGACCCCATCCTTGATGGTGCATCGCGGCCGCGCCGTGGTGTTTGAAGACATCGATGATTACAAAGCCAAGATCAATGACGAGGCTTTGGATATTGATGAAACCTGCGTCATGGTTCTGAAAAACTGCGGACCAAAGGGATATCCGGGCATGGCAGAGGTGGGCAATATGGGCCTGCCGCCAAAGGTGCTGCGCAAGGGTATCACCGATATGGTGCGCATTTCTGACGCGCGCATGTCTGGCACGGCCTTTGGCACGGTGTGCCTGCACACCTCGCCCGAAGCGGCGGCTGGCGGCCCGCTGGCGGTGGTGCAAAACGGCGATATGATCGAGCTTGATGTGCCAAACCGCCGCTTGCATTTGGATATTTCCGATGCGGAACTTGCCGCGCGTCTGGCCAAATGGCTGCCGCGTGACGCCGGCCCAGCATCAGGCTATGCGATGCTGCATCACCGCCATGTGCAAGGTGCAGATACGGGCGCGGATCTGGATTTTCTCAATGGCGGCCGTGGCAACGCTGTGGGCAAGGACTCGCACTGATGCGGCGCTCAATTGCTTTGGTGGGCATCGGTAAGATCGCCCTAGATCAGCATGTGCCTGCCCTTGCCGCCAGCCCAGATTGGGAACTTGCGGCAACGGTGTCGCGTATTGGCACTGTGGCCGGCGTGGAAAGCTATACCAGTTTTGCCGATATGCTGGCCAGAAACCCCGATATTGGCACCGTTTCCCTATGCATGCCCCCCGTGCCCCGG
>CAXNJD010000127.1:0-5032 GCA_964202545.1 Cypionkella sp. | reverse complement strand
GCACTGATTATCGCCCCAAGCAATCTGGCGGCGCTGCAAATTACCATCACCCCCAATGCCCTTGGCGGCAACACGGTGGTGACCATCACCGCCCCAGACAGTTCTGTGGCGACTTATGATTTCAAAGGCATCACCAGCCTAGATGCCAGCGCGATCAAGCTTTATGCCGATCAGACAGCCGTGCTCGCAGGCACGTCCTACGGCCATCTGGCCTAACACCCGCGCGACTTTGCACTAGGCTCATGCAGGCTCGGCACTTGCGGGCTTGGCACTGGCGCGCCCACCCCTTCCAGCGCGCGCAGGGGGCGGCGCACCACTGCGCCAAGTCCGCCGCGCGTGGGGGCATAAACTTGTTTGCTGGCCTCAATCATCAAAACCCCGCCCGCAAGCCACGGCAGCGCGCGGCCAAAACCTTCCCAAAAACCAGCCGTTTGCAGCCAAAATTTGCCCTCACTCGGCGGCGCAAAGAGGGTGGTTTGGCTGTGTTCTTGCGTGAATCCGTGGCGTTTTAGCTGCGCTTCCAACTGCCCGCCCGAATAGGGGCGACCATGACCAAAGGGCGTGCTATCGCCGCGCGTCCAAAGCCCCGCGCGGTTGGGCACAATCGCCAGCAGCCGCCCGCCGGGGCCAAGGGTGCGATACGCCTCGTCCAGCACCGCTTCGGGATTGGCAGCAGTTTCCAGCCCGTGCAGCAGCACCAAACGGTCGACAAATCCCGTGGCAATGGGCCAGCGCGCCTCGTCGCACAGCACCGATACGTTATCCATACCCGCAGGCCACGGCATCACCCCTTGGGGGCCAGGCATCAGCGCAATCACCCGGCGCGCCTCGGCCAAATAGGGGCGCAGCAGCGGCGCGGCAAAGCCATATCCCACCACCGCCTGCCCTGCCATCGGTGGCCACAACCGCGCCACCTGATCACGGATCGCGCGCTGCGCCACGCGGCCCAGCTGCGTGCGATAATAAAAATTTCGCAGATCCAGCACATCAAGATGCATTGCAGGTCGCGCCTTTTGCCGTCAAACTGAAAACTGAGCTTGTGATATACGAAAATCGGCAGGCTGTGCCATGCATTTATGCATATCTGCCGCTGCATCTGCCCAAAGGACACCCCATGCCGCTGATTTTGGAAACCATCCCCTGCCTTGCCGACAATTACGCCTACCTGATCTACGACCCCGCCACAGGCGAGACGGCGCTGATCGACGTTCCCGAAGCCCCGCCCATTCTGGCGCGGCTGGCTGAAAAGGGGTGGGTGCTGCATCAAATTTTCATTACCCATCACCACGCCGATCATATTGACGGCGTGGCGGATATGGTCGCCGCCACAGGCGCGGCAGTTTTGGGCGGGGCAGATGATGTCCATCGCCTGCCCCCCCTAACCCGCACCCTGCGCGAAGGTGATACTGTTTCGGTGGGCGCGCATACGGGCCGCGTGCTGGACGTATCTGGCCATACAATCGGCCATATTGCCTTTGTTTTTGATGGCGCAGGAACAGATGGCGAGACGCTGGCCTTTACCGCCGATAGCCTGATGGCGGGCGGCTGCGGTCGTTTGTTTGAAGGCACGCCAGATCAGATGTGGGCAAGCTTGCAAAAACTCAGCCAATTGCCAGATGAAACTTGGGTCTGTTCTGGGCACGAATACACCACCAGCAATCTGGCCTTTGCCGCGCATGTGGATGCAGACAACCCCGCGCTGCACGCCCGCATTGAAAAGGTAAAGAAGGCCCGCGCCGAGGGGCGCGCGACAGTCCCTTCGCGCCTGTCAGGCGAGCGGGCAACCAACCCCTTCCTGCGGTCGGGCGAGGCGGCGCTAAAGGCCTTTATCGGCCAGCCAGAGGCAAGCGATGCCCAAACCTTTGCCGCCCTGCGCGCACTGAAGGACAATTTCAGGGGCTAAGCCGCCCCCTTTCCTGAAAGTTAACAAAAAAAAAGCAAGGCAACGCAAAATAGCACTTGAAGTGGGCAAAATAAAAACGATCCTTAACCTTAAGGGGCCATGATAAAATTAGGGGATCACAGCGGGCCTTCCGTCCGCACGATCCGCAGCAAAGGAGCACGAAGGTGCCATCATTTTCGACCACGCTGGAACAGGCTATTCATGCAGCATTGGCACTGGCCAATGCGCGCAAACACGAACTTGCCACGCTAGAGCATTTGCTTCTGGCCCTGATTGACGAGCCCGAGGCCGCCCGCGTGATGCAGGCCTGTTCGGTTGATTTGGTTGGCCTGCGCAAAACGCTTGTCGAGTTTATTGACGACGATCTTGCCACCTTAATCACGGAAGTTGAGGGGTCAGAAGCCGTGCCAACGGCCGCTTTCCAGCGCGTAATCCAGCGCGCTGCAATTCATGTACAATCATCCGGCCGCAGCGAAGTGACAGGTGCCAATGTTCTGGTTGCCATTTTCGCCGAACGCGAAAGCAACGCCGCCTATTTCCTGCAAGAACAGGATATGACGCGCTATGATGCAGTGAATTTTATCGCCCATGGCGTGGCCAAAGACCCCTCCTTTGGCGAGGCGCGCCCCGTTGTTGGGGCCGAGGATGAAACCGAAACCCCCAAGGCCGAAGCGGGCGAGGCTAAGGAATCCGCGCTGTCGAAATATTGCGTCGATCTGAACGTCAAGGCGCTGAAAGGCGATGTTGACCCGCTGATTGGCCGCGAAGCGGAAGTTGAGCGCTGCATCCAAGTGCTGTGCCGCCGGCGCAAGAATAACCCCCTTTTGGTGGGCGATCCGGGCGTTGGCAAAACCGCCATCGCCGAAGGTTTGGCGCGCAAAATCATTCAGGGCGAAACCCCTGAAATTCTGTCCAAAGCCACGATCTATTCGCTGGATATGGGCGCGCTGCTGGCTGGCACGCGCTATCGCGGTGATTTTGAAGAACGGCTAAAAGCCGTGATGAAAGAAATGGAAGATCACCCAGATGCCATTCTTTTCATTGACGAAATTCACACAGTTATCGGCGCGGGGGCCACATCTGGCGGGGCGATGGATGCATCGAACCTGCTAAAGCCCGCGCTTCAAGGCGGCAAACTGCGCTGCATGGGGTCAACGACCTACAAAGAATTCCGCCAGCATTTTGAAAAAGATCGCGCCCTGTCTCGCCGTTTCCAAAAGATTGATGTGAACGAACCTTCGGTGCCAGATGCAATCAAAATTCTGATGGGCCTGAAATCGGCGTTCGAAGACCATCATGCGCTGAAATACACCAATGATGCGATTAAGGGCGCGGTCGAATTGGCCGCGCGCTATATCAATGATCGCAAACTGCCCGACAGTGCGATTGACGTGATCGACGAGGCGGGCGCAGCGCAGCATTTGCTAACCGAAAGCAAGCGCCGCCGCACGATTGGGATCAAGGAGATTGAGGCGGTTGTGGCCAAAATCGCCCGCATTCCTGCCAAATCTGTATCAAAAGATGATGCCGAAACCCTGCGCGATTTGGAAAAAACCCTTAAACGCGTTGTGTTTGGGCAGGACAAAGCTGTCGAGTCGCTGTGCGCGGCCATCAAACTGGCCCGCGCCGGGCTGCGCGAACCTGAAAAGCCCATCGGCAACTATCTGTTTGCAGGCCCAACAGGCGTTGGCAAAACCGAAGTGGCCAAGCAATTGGCGTCTAGCCTGTCTATCGAACTGCTTCGGTTCGATATGTCGGAATATATGGAAAAACATGCCGTTTCCCGACTGATTGGCGCCCCCCCTGGCTATGTTGGTTTTGACCAAGGCGGCATGCTAACGGACGGCGTCGACCAGCACCCGCATTGCGTCTTGCTGCTGGACGAAATGGAAAAGGCGCATCCGGACGTTTACAACATTCTTCTGCAAGTGATGGATCATGGCAAGTTAACCGACCATAACGGGCGCACGGTGGATTTTCGCAATGTGATTTTAATCATGACGTCAAACGCAGGCGCATCCGAGCAGGCGAAAGAGGCGATTGGTTTTGGCCGAGAACGCCGCACGGGCGAAGATACGGCGGCGATCGAGCGGACGTTCACCCCCGAATTCCGCAACCGTCTGGACGCGGTGATTTCCTTTGCCCCCTTGGGCAAAGAGGTTATTCATCAGGTGGTTACAAAGTTTGTGTTGCAACTGGAAGCCCAGCTTTTGGATCGCAACGTGCATATCGACCTTACACCCGATGCTGCCGATTGGTTGGGCGATAAAGGTTATGATGATAAAATGGGCGCGCGCCCGCTTGGCCGCGTTATCCAAGAATATATCAAAAAGCCGCTGGCCGAAGAATTGCTGTTTGGCAAGCTGACCAAGGGCGGCACAGTGCATGTTGGCGTAAAGGATGGTGTGCTGCATCTGACTTATGAAGAGCCAGCCAAGCCGCGCCTGACGGGGCAGAAACCGCCCCTACTGACGGCGGAGTGATCCGCTTGCGGCTGTACAAAACCTTAGCCCGCGCCGCATTTGGCGCGGGATTTGCCTTTCCTACTTGGGCCTTGGATTTGGCACTGCCCGTTGACTGCGCTTTGGGTGAAACCTGTTATATCCAGCAGTATTTTGACCATGACACGACCACAGCATGGGGCGATTTTGCTTGCGGCACGCTGGCCTATGATGGGCATGACGGTACGGATTTTGCCGTGCCCACCCGCGCTGCGATGGAAAGCGGCGTGGCCGTGCTGGCCGCAGCGCCCGGCACTGTGGCGGGCATCCGCGATGGGGTGGAAGATTTTGCGCCAAAGGTGGCGGGCAAAGAATGCGGCAATGGCGTGGTGGTTGACCATGGCGGCGGCTGGCAGACACAATATTGCCACATGCGCATGGGGTCGGTGCGCGTGGCCGTTGGCGATGCGGTGGATACGGGCACGCCCCTTGGCCTTATCGGGCAATCGGGAATGGCGGAATTTCCGCATGTGCATTTGGCCGTGCGCAAAGACGGGGTCGAGGTTGACCCCTTTTCCCCCGATGCCACCAACAGCTGCGATTTGGCCCGCGCGGACACAACGCGTAGCGATTTATGGCTGCCCGACATCGACTATCAGCCGGGCGGAATTATTGGTGCAGGTTTTTC
>CAXNJD010000126.1:0-5036 GCA_964202545.1 Cypionkella sp. | reverse complement strand
ATTGCCGCAATTCTGGCGGAAGAAGTCGCCGATTTTAACGCTTCTTACAGTTTGCCGACCGAGGTTTTGGTGGAAATGGCCCCCTGCGGGCAGGCTAATGCATTTTACTACAGCGGCACTTCCACGATCACGATCTGCACCGAATATGCCGAAGATCTGGCGCGCATTTACGAATCGCAATACGAAGAATGATGGATCTGCGTCTTTGTGATCACGAGAAAATTTTTGTGATCACAAAGACCGATTATTCACCCGCAGCGCGGAAATTGGTGGGGAATTTGGGTGACACCGCCGATAATCGCGCTAATGAACACCAGACAGCCGCCGCATTGCAGCGTATCCGTGCAAGGCAGCGCCAGCCGCAAAAAGGATGACCGATGGCCGAAGTGAAATCCAGCAGCCCACGCCGCGTTGAACGCCCGCTGTCGCCGCATTTGCAAATTTACCGCCCGCAGTTGACGGCGATCTCGTCGATCTTAACACGGATCACTGGTAATGCGCTCATCGTTGGCGTTGTGCTGGCCGTGTGGTGGCTGACGGCCGCCGCGATTTCTGATGATGCTTTCGCGCAGGCAAACGCGGTAGCAACAAGCTGGTTTGGCGATCTGGTGTTTTTGGGCAGCGCTTGGGCGGTTTGGTATCACTACCTCGCAGGCCTGCGGCATTTGTATTTCGACGCGGGCCACGGCCTGGACATCCCAACAGCAGAAAAATTGGGATGGGGCATGATCATCGGATCTGTTGTGCTAACTGTTCTGACTGTGATTATCGTTTAAGGGGGCGAATATGCGCTATTTGACACCACGCAAAAGGGCTGTTGGCAAAGGGTCTGCCCATGCTGGCACTCATCATCATTGGTCGATGACCATGTCATCGGTGGCGCTGGCCTTTATGGTGCCGACATGGATGTATTTGTTCGGCAGCGCCTTGGGCCAAAGCCGCGCCGATGTGGTCGCGGTCTTTTCCCACCCCTTCACCGCCATTCTGACGGCGCTGATCTTGGTCATTGGAATGCGGCATTTCGCCATGGGTGCGACGATGATGATTGAAGATTATTCGCGCGGCACCGCGCGCAAAATTTTGGTGATGCTTGTCACCGCTTTGGCTACAGTGGTTGCCGCGACGGGGCTATATGCCCTGATCCGCATTGCCCTATAATAGACCTGTAAGGTATTGAATATGAACGCTTATCCCTGTGAAGTGCATGATTATGACGTGGTTGTTGTAGGCGCGGGCGGCGCTGGTTTGCGCGCCACGCTGGGTATGGCCGAACAGGGCCTGCGCACCGCCTGCGTGACCAAGGTTTTTCCAACCCGCAGCCATACGGTGGCGGCGCAGGGCGGCATTGCGGCAAGCCTTGGCAACATGGGCCCCGATAGCTGGCAGTGGCATATGTATGACACAGTCAAGGGCAGCGATTGGCTGGGTGACACTGACGCGATGGAATACCTTGCGCGCGAGGCTCCGAAAGCTGTGTATGAGCTAGAGCACTACGGCGTGCCTTTCAGCCGCACCGAAGAGGGCAAAATCTATCAGCGCCCCTTTGGTGGCCACACCACTGAATTCGGCGAAGGCCCCCCTGTGCAGCGGACTTGCGCCGCTGCCGACCGCACGGGCCACGCCATTTTGCACACGCTTTACGGCCAGTCGCTCAAGAACAACGCCGAATTCTATATCGAATATTTCGCACTGGATTTGATCATAACCGACGGCCGCTGCACGGGCGTTGTGGCGTGGAAATTGGATGACGGCACGATCCATGTCTTCAACGCAAAAATGGTAGTGCTGGCCACGGGTGGTTATGGGCGCGCGTATTTCAGCGCGACTTCCGCCCATACCTGCACAGGCGACGGCGGCGGCATGGTTGCCCGTGCTGGCCTGCCTTTGCAGGATATGGAATTTGTACAGTTTCACCCGACGGGAATTTACGGCTCGGGCTGCCTGATCACAGAAGGCGCGCGCGGCGAAGGTGGGTATTTGACCAATTCTGAAGGCGAGCGGTTTATGGAACGCTACGCCCCTCATTACAAAGACCTTGCCCCCCGCGATTATGTGTCGCGCTGCATGACGATTGAAATCCGCGAAGGGCGCGGTGTGGGGCCAAACAAAGATCATATAAGCTTGCACCTGAACCACTTGCCGCGCGAGGCGCTGGAACTGCGCCTGCCAGGCATCACCGAATCGGCGCGCATTTTTGCGGGCGTTGATCTGCACAAAGAACCGATCCCTGTGCTGCCGACAGTGCATTACAATATGGGCGGCATTCCAACGAATTATTGGGGCGAAGTGCTGAACCCCACCGCCGAAAACCCAGATGCGGTCTTTCCGGGCCTGATGGCCGTGGGCGAGGCGGGCTGCGCATCGGTGCACGGTGCGAACCGTTTGGGATCAAACTCGCTGATCGATTTGGTTGTGTTTGGCCGGGCTGCTGCTATTCGCGCGGGCGAAATTGTGAACCCAAAAGAACGCAATGCCGATCTGAACCGCGCCGAGGTGGACAAGGCTTTGGCCCGCTTTGATGCGACCCGCCACGCCTCTGGCGCGACCCCTACCGCCGAACTGCGGTTGGACATGCAAAAAACCATGCAGGCCGATGCCGCCGTGTTTCGCACCGAAAAAACACTTGCCGCTGGCGTGGAAAAGATGGGCGCGATTGCGGGCAAAATGGCCGATATTAAAGTGACCGACCGCTCTATGGTGTGGAACAGCGATCTGATGGAAACGCTGGAACTGCAAAACCTGATGCCCAATGCACTGGCCACTATCGTGGGCGCACATGCCCGCACCGAAAGTCGCGGCGCGCATGCCCATGAAGATCATCCCACCCGCAACGATGATCAGTGGCGAAAGCACACGCTGGCCTATGTCGATGGGGCAACGGTAAAGTTGGATTATCGCGCGGTGCATACCGACCCGCTGACCGCAGAAAAGGATGGCGGAATTTCACTCAAGAAAATCGCACCAGCCGAGCGGAAATTCTGATGCGCAACTTGGTGACCCTCGCGGCCCTGACACTGGCACTTGCAGCCTGCAACCCTACGGAATTGGCCAATGTGGCCACCAAACGGGCGGCAGAGCAGGTTATTGTTTCGGTTCTGTCGCAAGAGTTGCCCGCACCTGTCGCACAAGCGGCAGCGAGCTGCGTTGTCGCCGCCGCCAGTCCAGAAGAATTGCGCGCCATCGCCGCCGATATCGGCGTCATGGCGGGCACGCAAACGGTGGAAAACATCCGCAATCTGGCGCTGCGCCCGCAAGTGGTGCAGTGTTTTGTGTCGTCGTCCGTTCCCGCCCTCGCTCAAGGAATATGACATGCGTGCGCTACTTCTACTTGCCCCTGTTATCCTGCTTTCCTGTGGCCCAGTTTCCGTCCAGCAAGCCGAACGCGAATGCGTCGAACGCGCGCAACTTGCCGAAAAGCCCAAAGCCGAAGTGTTTATCGGCGTAAACAACAAAGGCGATGTGCTGCGTGGCGGCAGCTTTGGCATATCTACCGATTATCTGGCTGGGCGCGACCCAACTGCCGTCTACACCGAATGTGTCAAATCCCGCTCGGGTCAGTTTCCGACCCGCAGCTACACAGAATTCCCACGCTAAACCCGCGCAGATCAAAGGATAACCGCTATGGTTCAGTTTACCCTTCCGAAAAACAGTAAAATCCGCACGGGCAAAACTTGGCCAAAGCCCTCGGCCCAAAACGTGCGCAAGTTTCAGATTTATCGTTGGACGCCTGATGATGGTGAAAACCCGCGCGTGGATACGTATTTCGTCGATATGGACAGCTGCGGCCCGATGGTTCTGGACGCGCTGATCAAGATAAAGAACGAGATTGATCCAACCCTGACCTTCCGCCGTTCCTGCCGTGAGGGGATTTGCGGATCCTGCGCGATGAACATCGACGGGATCAACACGCTGGCCTGTATTTACGGTCTGGATGAGGTGAAGGGCGATGTCAAAATCTACCCTCTGCCGCATATGCCTGTGATCCGCGACCTGATCCCCGATCTAACGCATTTCTACGCGCAGCACGCCAGTATCATGCCGTGGCTCGAGACCAAAACCAACCGTCCCGAAAAAGAATGGCGTCAGTCTATTGATGACCGCTCCAAGCTGGACGGGCTTTACGAATGTGTCATGTGCGCTTGCTGCAGCACATCTTGCCCGAGTTACTGGTGGAACGGCGACAAATACCTCGGCCCCGCCGCTTTGCTGCACGCGTACCGGTGGATTATCGATTCGCGAGATGAGGCGACAGGCGAGCGTTTGGATGACCTGGAAGACCCGTTCAAACTGTATCGTTGCCACACGATCATGAACTGCACCAAAACCTGCCCCAAAGGGCTGAACCCTGCCAAGGCAATCGCCGAGATTAAGGGGATGATGGTGAACCGCGTCGTCTAAGACGCGGTTTGCTTCACGCTAACAATACCGCTCAATCGCCATGGTCTGATGGTCGCCATACCGGTCCCCTTCGGCAAAGCCGACGGGAAGGATCGCTTCGATCTCGGCCAAATCCTGCTGGGTTAGGGCAAAGTCTTGCACCCAGTGGCGCAGGTTTTCGGCGCGGCGGGTGCCTGGAATTGGTATAAGGTGATCGCCGTGTGCCAGCACCCACGCCAGTGCAACCGCCGATGTATGCCAGCCCCGTTGGGCGCACCACATGCGGAACGCGTTTATTTTGGTGGTGTTGGCGGAAAAGTTCGGCTCCATAAAGCGCGGGTTGGTGTTGCGAAAGCCATCCGTCGGCTGCGTCAGCGGCACATCGCCCAGCATCCCCCGCGCAAGGGGCGAAAACGCAATAAACGCCACGCCAAGGCGGGCGCACTCCTGGATCATTCCCAATTCCGCCTGGCGCGTCCATAGCGAATACTCATTTTGCACCGCCCTGCAGGGGTGGATCGCATGGGCGGCGCGCAGCGTATAGGGCGCGATTTCTGACATGCCGTAGCCGCCAATTTTCCCTTCCTCGATCAGCCGCACCAAGGTGCCGATCACCTCGTCTAACGGGCGGGCATGTTCGCGGCGGTGGATGTAAAACA
>CAXNJD010000125.1:0-5051 GCA_964202545.1 Cypionkella sp. | reverse complement strand
TCGGGGGGAGAGGCCTCTTCCAACTCATTGATCCGCTTGACCAATGCCGTCTTAGACCGTTGAAACAATATTTTTGTTTCGGTCACCAGCTCGGTCACATTGTCGTCAGGTGTTGGGGGATGATAGGTATTCATAGGTTAATGCCTGCCTTTCCTGCCGTTCGCCCACCCGCAAAATGCAAAACGGCGCAAGGGTTTCCCCCGCGCCGCCCTAGACATTTCTGCCAGCATGAAAGAAACATGCCACAGCACCGTGCGACATGTCAAGTTTTATCGTTTTATATCAATGCCTTGCGCGCCCTTTCTTAGTGTTTGCTTAACCTTACTGCTGCGCGTCTTCTTCGGCCTTCTTGGCTTGCTCAGCCTCGATTTTGCGCCAAACTTCCACGTTTTCGTTATGCTCTTTCAATGTCTTGGCAAAGGCATGGCCGCCCGTGCCATCTGCCACAAAGAACAAATATTCCGTGGTGTCGGGGTTCAGCGCGGCCTCGATACTCAGACGCCCCGGGTTGGCAATCGGGGTCGGCGGCATCCCATCGATCACATAGGTGTTGTAGGGCGTCTCGCGCTGCAATTCAGATCTGCGCAGGCCGCGCCCCAAAATACCTTGCCCGTTTGTGATGCCATAAATCACAGTCGGGTCGGTTTGCAGGCGCATCCCTTCGGCAATGCGGTTCAAAAACACCGAAGCCACTTGGCGACGCTCATCGGCAATGCCTGTTTCCTTTTCTACGATCGAGGCCATAATCAGCGCGTCTTGCGGTGTGTCATAGGGCAGACCTTCGGCGCGGGCTTGCCACAAATCGGCCAGTGTTTTGGCCTGCCGCGCAGTCATATCGGCCAAAACATCGCCCCGCACCGCCCCTTCGATAATCTCATAGCTGTCAGGCGCAAGGCTGCCCTCTGGGGGCACCTCGGCAATATCCCCTGTCAGAAAATCAGCCGCTTTCAGCGATTCCACCACTTGCCAGCTGGTCACACCTTCGGCCAAAGTCACACGCAGGCGCAGGTCAACTTTCCATGCCTCATCATCCAAAATCGCAGGGCGCGGATCAACGGCGGGGTCATATTTCGCGACCTCTACATATTCATTTGTCTTGGGATCTAACTCTCGCAGCACAATATCTGCGCTGTTAACGCCGATCCGATAGTTCTTTTCGCGCCCGCAGGTCGATTGCCCACCCGCAGTCATCGCCTCTAACGCAGCTTGCATAGATACGCCCGCAGGCATCAAATAACTGCCAAATTTCAGATCATCTGCCAATTCGGCATAAGACGCGCCAATGCGGAAAATCCGCGTGTTCGAAATGGCCCCGCGCGCGGATAAATCCTCGGCCACGGCCGTTAGATTTGCGCCCTTTTTCACCTCAAAACAGATGGGCTGCGCCAGTGGCCCTGCCCCCGTATATTGCCCCTGCGCCCAGCCCAAAAACCCAGCAAAGCCGAACAAAATAACGATCAGCAGCGTCAGCGCGCCAGATGCAATTGCCTTTGCCATTACGTTACGCGGCCTATCACAAGGCTGGCATTGGTGCCGCCAAAGCCAAAACTATTCGAAAGCGCCACGTCAATCTTGCGCTTTACCGCCTTATTCGCCGCCAAATCCAGTTTTGGCGCAACGGCGGGGTTATCAAGGTTGATCGTGGGCGGCGCGATTTGATCGCGGATCGCCAGCACGCAGAAAATCGCCTCTACAGCGCCTGCCGCGCCCAGCAAATGCCCGATGCTGGATTTGGTCGATGACATGGTGGCCTGTGCCGCCGCATCGCCCAGCAAACGCTCAACCGCGCCCAGTTCAATCGTATCAGCCATGGTCGATGTGCCATGCGCATTGATATAGTCCACCGCGCTTGGGGCCAGCCCTGCACGTTTGAGCGCCATTTCCATGCTGCGATAGCCACCCTCGCCATCTTCCGACGGGGCGGTGATGTGATGCGCATCGCCAGACAGGCCATATCCCAAAACCTCGGCATAAATCTTGGCCCCGCGCGCTATGGCGTGCTCGTATTCCTCAAGCACAACCACACCCGCGCCCTCGCCCATCACAAACCCATCGCGATCTGCGTCATAGGGGCGCGACGCCTTGGTTGGATCGTCCTCGCGCTTGGTCGACAGCGCCTTGCAGGCGTTAAACCCCGCAATGCCAATTTCTGAAATCGGGCTTTCCGCGCCGCCAGCAATCATCACATCAGCATCCCCCCATTGGATCAGCCGCGCAGCATCGCCAATGGCATGGGCACCCGTGGAGCAGGCGGTGACCACCGCATGGTTTGGCCCCTTAAAGCCAAAGCGAATGGATACCTGCCCAGAAATCAGGTTAATCAGCGCGCCTGGAATGAAAAACGGCGACACCCGCTTTGCGCCCTTTTCTTTGATCAAAATGGCCGTTTCAGCAATGGATGACAAACCACCAATGCCCGATCCAATCATAACCCCCGTCCGGCACTGTTCCTCAAAGTTTTTCGGCTCCCAGCCCGAATCTTGTACCGCCTGAACTGCGGCAGCCATGCCATATAAGATGAAATCGTCTACCTTGCGGCGGTCTTTTGGCTCCATCCAATCGTCGGGGTTAAAGGTGCCATCAGTGCCATTGCCATAGGGTATTTCGCAGGCGTATTGCGTGATCACGCCCGATGTATCAAACCGCGTGATCTTGCCCGCACCAGACTGCCCCGCCAGCAAACGCGACCACGTTTCCTCTACGCCGCAGGCCAGCGGCGTAACCATTCCCAAACCCGTGACAACAACGCGGCGCATGGCAAATCTCCTGTGTTCTTGCGACGCCTAGGGGCGCGCTTTTCGCCGTGATACACCGCCGTTTTGCCCCGCGCAACCAAACCCCGCATGTATTGGCACAGGCCCGCCGCCTCAAAACTGCGCGCTTCTATCCTAAATTAAATCGCCCCGATAGATTTTAGACGCCAATCTGCGGCTTTGCCTTGACCTTTAGCACGCGGTTGCTATGTGAATGAATATTCATTCACGCCGCATTAGGGCACGCTGGATTACAATCACATGCAGCTTCAGATCGAACGCCCCCTTGCCACCGCAGCCGCGCCAAAATCGGCCGAGATTTTGCGTGCGGTCAAGGCTGCCTTTATCGAAAAGGGCTTTGATGGGGCATCGATGCAGGATTTGGCCCGCGCGGCGGGCATGTCGGTGGGCAACTTTTACCGCTATTTTCCATCCAAAGATGCCATTGTCGCGCAGATGATCGCGCTGGATATGGCCGAGATTGAGGCCGAATTTGCCCGCGTGCTCTCCTCAGCCAGCCCGATGGCCACGCTGCGCGCGCTGATCGCGCACCGTGTAAACGATGCCTCCGACCCACAAGAAGGCCCGCTTTGGGCCGAAATCGCGGCCGCCGCGATGCGTAAACCCGAAATCGCCGCCAGCGCCTGCGCAATGGAAAATACTGTCAGCGGCTATCTGGCCCAAGTATTTGCCGCCGAAACAGGCCTGCCCTTGGCCGAAGCGCTGCGCCGATTCGCCACCGAGTCTGCGTTCATCATCCTGCTGATCCGCTCTGCTGCGATGATCGCCCCAAAGAACACCGACCAGTCCAGTCATCTAAACACCCTAATCCTGCGTACAATTAACCAAGTGTTGGACGATATCGCCAGCACAGGTTTGAAAGGCTAACTATGCGTTCTATCACTTTGCTTTTGGCGCTGTCTGTCGCCACGCTTCCTGCAGTGCTTGCCCCTGCCTTTGCGCAGGATTCAGCGGCACCTGCTGCGGCCACCAGCTTGCCCGCAATCACTGTGTCCAGCGCCAAAAAGCGGCTGCTGCGCGATGTGGTCATCGTTTCGGGTCTGGTGGGCGCGCAAGAAGAGGTGCAGATCAATCCGATGGTTCAGGGCCAGCAAGTGGCCGAAATTTTGGTGGACGTGGGTGATAGCGTCAGCGCAGGGCAAGTCATGGCGCGGCTTTCTTCGTCTGCACTGTCGTTGCAAAATTCGCAGCTTTTGGCGGCAATAGAGGCTGCGAAAGCCGCAGGTGATAATGCCGCGCAAACCACTTTAGAGGCGGAACTTGCAAAAGTCGCCGCAGATTTGGCCCGCGCCGATCTGACCATTCGGCGCACTGAAATTGTGGCACCCGTCGCGGGCGAGATTTCGGCTCGCACGGCAGAACTGGGCGCGCTTGCAGGGGCCAGCGGCCAGCCCATCTTCACCATCATCCGCGATGGCGCTCTGGAATTGCAGGCTGATGTATCGGAAAGCGATCTTTTGCGCCTGCAAAAGGGGCAAAAAGTGGCCCTAAAATTGGTGGGCGCTGATAGCGAGCTTTCGGGCACTGTGCGCCTTGTTGAACCCACCATCAATGCACAAACCCGCCTTGGGCGCGTGCGAATAGCCTTTGATGACAGCACCTTGGTGCGCGTAGGCATGTTCGTCGAAGCCGCCATTTCCGTGGCCGAACGTGACACCATCGCCGTGCCCGTCACTGCAGTGGGCCGTTATGAAGGCAAGCCCACCGTGATGGCCATTGTCGATGGCACCGCCGAACGGCGCGAGGTGCAAACAGGCATTCGCGAAGGCGGCTGGATCGAAATCGCATCTGGCCTGATCGAGGGTGAGACGATTGTTACCAAAGCAGGCGCTTTTGTGCGCAACGGCGATAAAATCAACCCTGTTCCCGAAACAGCCAACTAGGGGTTTGCTATGAACTTTTCCGCATGGTCTATCCGCAATCCTATCGCGCCAATTCTGGGGTTTTTCATTCTGATGGTGCTGGGATGGCAAAGCTTCAACGCCCTGCCCATCACCCGCTTTCCAAATATCGACTGTCCGTTGGTCGTAGTTTCCGTCGCCCAACCAGGGGCCGCGCCTGCCGAACTCGAAACCCAAGTCACCAAAATAGTGGAAGATGCGGTGGTTGGCATCACAGGGGTGAAAAATGTCACCTCGACTGTGAACGATGGCATGTCGATGACCGCGATCGAATTTCGCATGGAAGTGCCGACGGATCAGGCCGTGCAAGATGTGAAAGACGCGATGGACCGTGTGCGCGGCGATTTGCCGGGCGGGGTCACCGAACCAAATGTCG
>CAXNJD010000124.1:0-5066 GCA_964202545.1 Cypionkella sp. | reverse complement strand
ATCATAAAGCCGCGCGCGCAGATCCAGCGCGCGGGCGATTTTCGCGGCAAACCAAGCGATGTCAATCACGGCTTCGGGGTCGCGGTCGATCATACGAGCGATGATTTTGGATTTGGTGTTGACCGTCACCAGCCCCATCGGGCGGCGTTCAGCATCTTCCAGCACGGCGAATGCGCCTGCTGGAATAGCCATAGTGCGGCGGTCACTGACCACCTCGTCGGCGTAAACCCATGGAAAGCCATGGCGAATGGCCCGCGCCTCGGCCTTTGGTTTTAGCCGCACGCGCGCAAGGCCTGCGGGTGCAGGGCCATCCATATCGTCATCGGGGGGGGATATTTGATCATTCATCCCCGCTGCATAATCGCATTGCCGCCTTATGAAAAGAGGGCAATGCGCGCCGCGGTTGCCGCGCCAAGTAAGGGCGCGTTAATTCAGCGGCGCGTCACTTGGGCTTTGCGCGGCGCGGGCAACACTTGCCAGCAGCCCCGTGCGGCCAGCGTTGTTGCCAAGTTCCTTTTGGATCGACGCAGCAAGCGCTTCGCGAATAACAACAGCCTGCGTGCGTCCGACTGCCTCTTCGGCCAATGCGGCCGCACCGCCCGCCGCGCGCACGGTGGCATTGACGCGCGGTTCTTGCAGCAGCACCTCGCCCGTGGCGGCATCACTCAGGGTAAGGGCGTAGATCAGTTCATGCTTTCCGCCGAAACTGTCGCGGGTTTTCTGAGTAAGGGCGTGAAAACGCGCAACCTGCACATCAACTGTCACCGCGCGACCCGCGCGATACGCTCCTGCGCCCGCCGTGATACCATCGCGCATCAGCTTTTCCACTTGGGCAAAGCGGTTGCCTGCAGCTTCGCCATGCCAGACAATATCGGCGGCAGGTTTATAGGTGTTCTCCTCGGATACAACCAAACTGCGCGGCACCAGAACATTGACCCGCGTCACATTGTATCCGCTGGGCTGCTGGGCGGCCAAAGATGGCGCGCCAAGCCCGCCGCGCGTGGGCGGATCAGACATCATACAGCCTGAAAGGCCAAAAGCGGCCAAGGCAATTACGGCAAAATGGAAACTGCGCATTGCGCACCTCATGGGTTCAAGTTCATGATTATGGCGTAACGCGCGACTATGGCCAGCATGGGCCAGAACTGCCGCGAAAATGGGACAATTTTGCGATAATTGTGGCAAATGGCCGTGCGGTTTTGCGCAAGCCATGGGGTTGTTAGCGCTAACAAGCGATGGTATATTGGCGGCATACAAAGGATTCCCCCATGAGCAAACTTCATTCCGCCATTGACCGCGTCACCGACCGTATCCGCGCGCGCAGCGAAACAGCGCGGGCGGTATATCTGGCGCGCTTGCGCGGGGCGGCTGGAAACGGGCCCGTGCGCGCGCATCTGTCTTGCGGCAATCAAGCCCATGCCTATGCCGCGATGGAGGGACAAAAAGACGCGCTCGCCGCGGGGCGCGTGGCCAATTTGGGCATTATCACCGCCTATAACGACATGCTTTCGGCGCACCGCCCGTTTGAAACCTATCCAGATCTGATCCGCAAAGCAGCGGCGGTGATGGGCGTTACGGTGCAGGTCGCAGGCGGCGTGCCGGCCATGTGTGATGGGGTGACACAAGGCCAACCGGGTATGGAATTGTCGCTGTTTTCGCGCGATGTGATTGCGCTGGCCGCAGGCGTGGGCCTGTCGCACAATTGCTTTGATGCCGCGCTATATTTGGGTGTTTGCGACAAGATCGTCCCAGGTCTGATTATTGCGGCCGCTACCTTTGGCCATATACCAGCGGTTTTCGTGCCCGCAGGGCCAATGACATCGGGCTTGCCCAATGACGAGAAATCGCGCGTGCGCAACGCCTATGCCAATGGCGAGGTCGGACGCGACGCGCTGATGGCGGCTGAAATGGCCAGCTATCATGGCGCGGGCACCTGTACTTTTTACGGCACGGCCAACACCAACCAAATGCTGATGGAATTTATGGGCCTGCATTTGCCCGGCGCGTCTTTTGTCAACCCAAACACCCCGCTGCGCGATGCGCTGACCACGGCGGCGGTTGAAAAGGCCGCCCAAATCACCGCGTTGGGCAATGATTTCCGCCCCGCGGGCGAGATTTTGGACGAGCGCGCCTATGTCAACGGCCTTGTTGGGCTGATGGCCACGGGCGGGTCAACCAACCTTGTGCTGCATCTGCCCGCGATGGCGCGCGCATCGGGCGTTTTGCTCGATTTGCAAGATTTCGATGATATTTCTGCCGCTGTACCGCTGATGGCCAAGGTTTACCCCAACGGCATTGCCGATGTGAACCATTTCCATGCGGCGGGGGGCCTTCCCTATATGATCGGCCAGCTTTTGGATGCGGGTCTGCTGCACCCTGATGCAAAAACCATCGCGGGCGATGGTCTGGGTGCCTACCGCAACGAGCCTAAGCTGTTGGACGGGCGTCTGACATGGGTCGATGGCCCTGCGCAAAGCATGAACGACAAAATCCTGCGCCCTACATCCGATCCGTTCCAACCCACAGGCGGGCTCCGCCAATTGGTTGGCAATCTGGGGCGCGGCGTTATCAAAGTATCCGCTGTCGCACCCGAGCGCCATATAATCGAGGCGCCTGCCCGCATATTCCATAGCCAAGAGGCGGTGAAAGCTGCCTTTAAGGCAGGCGAATTTACATCTGATGTTGTGATCGTACTGCGGTTCCAAGGCCCGCAAGCCAATGGCATGCCCGAGTTGCACTCGCTCACCCCCGTTCTGACCATTTTGCAAGATCGCGGGCACAAGGTGGCTTTTGTAACTGATGGACGCATGTCGGGGGCATCGGGCAAAGTGCCATCCGCCATCCACGTCTCGCCCGAGGCAAGCTTAGGTGGCCCGCTTGCGCGCTTGCGCGACGGCGATATCGTGCGGCTGGATGCGGTGGCAGGAACGCTGTCGACATCCGCCACCGATTTTGCGGGGCGCGACGTAATCGTCGCAGACCTTTCCGCCAATGCGCACGGCATCGGGCGCGAATTGTTTGAAGTGTTCCGCCGTAATGTCGGCACATCCGAAACGGGAGCGGGAGTGGTGGTTTAGCCTTCTGCGCTCCGCGCGCATTTACTTTTGCGCTCCGCGCGCATTTACTTTTGCGCTCCGCGCGGGGGATATTTGTGCCAATATGAAAGCCCTTTCGCATTGGCAGAAATATCCGCGCCGCAGGCACCTATCAAAACGCGCCCCTCACGGGCATAGGAGAAGATGATGACCCCAGCCGACCAATCCAAAGCCGCCCGCGCGATCTGCCACTTGGCCCCTGTGGTGCCTGTTTTGGTCATCGATGATTTGTCCCATGCCGGGCCCTTAGCGCGCGCGTTGGTGGCTGGCGGCTTGCCTGCGCTAGAGGTCACGCTGCGGACGCCCTGTGCGCTGGACGCAATCCGCGCCATGTCTGAAATTGAAGGTGGGGTTGTGGGCGCTGGCACATTGCTGACCCCAGCCGATGTAAAGGCTGCCAAGGCTGCAGGCGCGAAGTTTGGCGTATCCCCTGGCGCAACTGACCGCTTGATCGCCGCCTGCGAAGATGAGGGACTAGCCCTGCTGCCAGGGGGCGCTACGGCATCCGAGATTATGGCCCTGCTAGAGCGCGGCTATAGCGTGCAAAAGTTCTTTCCAGCCGAGCAGGCGGGCGGTGCGGCCTACCTTAAATCCATCGGCTCGCCCATTCCGCAGGTGTCTTTCTGCCCCACGGGTGGGATCAGCCTGAAAATCGCGCCAGATTATCTGGGCTTGAAGAATATCCTATGCGTGGGCGGGTCTTGGGTTGCACCCAAAGAAGCCATGGCGCGCGGCGATTGGGCTGCCGTGCAAACCCTTGCGCGCGAGGCAGCCGCCTTGCCGCGCGCCGCCAAATAAGCGCGCCTGAAAATGCCCCTTGTCTTTGGTTTATCGTCATAGGCCAAAAATAGGTGGCATGTGGTGACCTCGCTCTTGTGGCAAGCTGGTCTATCCTGCAGGTTTAATGTTTGAATTCGACACAAGGCGCAGTTCCACCAAAGGCGCTGTTACAGTTGCATTCGACTGCCCAATCGGCGCAATAAGTAGGTCGGATGGCCCCGCATTGCTGGGCTTGTAGTCTAGAGGAGCGGCCTGCAAAATCAATCGCAGTGCATTTGCGTCATGGGCCGCACAGGCGGCCTGCAACTGTTCCAAAATCGCAGTCAATCCTGCCATATCCAGCGATATTTCAGACGCCGTCATGATGCGTGGATGATCTGTACCTGCTGAATTATTGCCAATCAGCAACTCTTCATAAAGTTTCTCGCCCTTGCGCAGACCAGTGATTTGGATTGGCATATCACCCCGCGCGGGATCAATGTCCCTATCGCTGTCAATAACATAAGGGCTATGGCCGCTGAGGCGCACCATCGATATTGCCAAGTCTAGGATCTTTACGGGCACGCCCATATCCAGCACAAATACGTCGCCACCCTTTGCCATGGCGCCCGCTTGAATCACCAATTCGGCGGCTTCGGGAATTGTCATGAAAAAGCGGTTAATGTCACGGTGCGTCACTGTCACTGGCCCGCCCGCCGCGATTTGCGCGCGAAAGCGTGGAATGACCGAACCAGAAGATCCCAGAACATTGCCAAAGCGCACCATGGAAAACACTGTCGTGCCAGACTGGGCTGCGAAAGCCTGACAGACAAGTTCCGCAAGGCGTTTCGAAGCCCCCATGACATTGGTCGGACGCACTGCTTTGTCGGTGGATATCAAGATAAACCGTTCGACCGAGGCCGCGACAGCCGCGCTTGCTATAACATGAGTGCCAAAACCGTTATTGTTTATGCCCTCGGCCATGTTTTCTTCGACCAAGGGCACGTGTTTGTAGGCTGCGGCGTGGTAAATGGTTTGCACGCCAAAGCGCGCTAGAACAGCCTCAAGGCGCGCGCCGTTCAGAACCGAACCCATAACGGGATATAAAGGCATATCCAGCCCACGCTGCGCTGCGATAGCGGACAATTCGTCCTCGATCGCATACAGGGCGAACTCGGACATTTCGTACAGCACCAAGGCTTTGGGACCAAG
>CAXNJD010000123.1:0-5072 GCA_964202545.1 Cypionkella sp. | reverse complement strand
CCATCCGCGCGGTCAGGCCCACGGCAGCAAGTTCGTCTCTCGCGCGCGCGAAGGCATCGGCATCGCCCGCAATCTCCATTGGCATGGCGACATTTTCCAGCGCAGTCATTGTGGGGATCAAGTGGAACGATTGAAACACCACCCCCATGCGCCCGCGCCGAAACCTTGCCAGCTGATCTTCGTTCATATTGCTGATATCTTCGCCAAGCGCGGTGATCTGGCCTGCCGTTGCGCGTTCAAGCCCGCCCATCAGCATCAAAAGCGATGATTTGCCCGAACCCGAAGGGCCGACCATACCAATCGTCTCGCCCCGCGATATATCAAGGGAAATGCCCTTCAATATCTCGACATTGCCTGCGTTTCCCGCCAAAGTCAGGCCAACGTCTTTCATACTTAGAACTGTATCGGTCATCATGCGCGCCTTTATTACTTTGCCCATACCTATGCCGCCGCGCAGAATTCGCAACGCGATTGCAGCATTTTTCTGCACTTTCGGCGCAATTGTGGCGTTGATTGCCCCGATAAAGGCAGCGAATGCCGAAACTGTGACCCTTGTGGCATTTGGCGATAGCCTGACCCAAGGCTATGGATTGCCGCAGGAACAGGGATTTGCGGCGCAGTTGCAAGCCTATCTGACGGCGGCGGGCGATGACGTGATTGTGATCAATGCAGGCGTGTCGGGCGATACCACGGCGGCGGGGGCTGCGCGGATTGACTGGACGCTGACCGATGATGTAGACGGCGTGATAGTCAACCTTGGCGGCAATGATCTGCTGCGCGGCCTGCCACCCGAAGAAACCCGCGCCAATTTGGACAAAATCGCAGGTGCGATTGCGGCTAAGGGCCTGCCGATGCTGATCGTGGCGATGATCGCCCCGCCCAATTATGGGGCCGATTATCAGGCCGCATTTGATGCGATTTATCCCGAAGTCGCCGCAAAATTCGGCGCAGAGATCACACCGCCCTATTTTACCCCCATCACAGGCGGCAACCCAGACCTGAATGCGGCCCGTGCCTTTATGCAAGATGATGGCATCCATCCCAATGCGACAGGCGTGGAAAAGCTGATCGCAGGGCATGGCCCGCAAATCCGCGCGCTGGTGGCGAAAGTTGCCGCGAAATGAACGCCGCGATTTCGGCATTTGCAGCCGCCATCGGCGCGGGGCATGTGTTGCAAGGCGCAGATTGCGCGCCCTATTGCAGCGAGCCTACAACCCATTACACCGCAAAGCCCGCTGCCGTACTGCGCCCCGCCAACACGGCCGAAGTCAGCGCCTGCCTGAAAATCGCTTCGCAGCACTGCGTGGCCATTGTGCCCACGGGCGGGAGGTCGGGCATTACGGGGGCAATTCATACCAATGGCGGCATCATGCTGTCATTAGAACGGATGACTGCGATACGCGAGGTGCGCGCGGACGCCCGCATTGCCATTGTCGAGGCGGGGGTGATCCTGACGCGCCTGCACGAGGCGGCGGATGCGCTGGGGCTATACTTTCCACTGTGGTTTGGCGCGCGCGGGTCGGCGATGATTGGCGGGGTTTTGTCGACCAATGCAGGCGGGTCAAACGTGCTGCGTTATGGCAGCACGCGGGGCTTATGTTTGGGGCTGGAGGTGGTTCTGGCAGATGGGCGCATTTTGAACCTGATGAGCGAATTGCACAAAGACAACTCGGGCTATGATTTAAAGCATATGTTCATCGGAGCCGAGGGAACGCTGGGCATTATCACAGCGGCGGTGATGCGACTGGTGCCGAAGCCCTGCGCCTATGCCACGGCCACGCTGGCAGTGCGCAATTTGCCCGACGCGTTGGATTTGCTGAACCATCTGCAAGCGGCCAGTGGCGGCATGGTGGAAGCGTTTGAATATATGCCCGCCAGTTATATTGCCCGTACCGCGCAAATTCGCCCCGATTTGCGCGCGCCGTTCGATCGCGATTATCCGATCACCATTTTGGTGGAACTGGGCGCGGTGAGGCCAGATGATGCCATGCCGAATGCCGATGGCAGCCTGCCCATTGCGGCGCTGCTAGAGGGTGCTTTGGCCGCAATGCTGGAAGATGGGCGCGTTTTGGATGCTGTTGTCGCACAAAACGAATCCCAGCGCGCCGAGATGTGGGCGCGGCGCGAGGCGGCGGCCCAAGTGATGCAGGCTGTGCAGCCATCGGTGGATACCGATATTTGCCTGCCACTGGATAAAATCCCGCTATTTTTGCAGCGCATCGAAGCGCGCCTGCCGCAGATTGCACCTGAAACCTATAGCGTGGCAGTTGCCCATTTGGGCGATGGGAATTTGCACTATTCGCTGTATCCGCCCCGCAGCGACGACGCCCTGCACGATATGCTTGTTGAAGCTGTCGAAGACGAAGTTGCCGCTTTGGGCGGATCTTTTTCTGCCGAACATGGCGTGGGGTTGATGAAGCTAAGTTCGATGGCGCGGCGCAAAGATGGGGTGGCGCTGGATGTCATGCGCAGCCTAAAAGCGGCGCTTGACCCCCAGGGAATTTTGAACCCCGGCAAGGTTATTCCCGCCAAAGTCATTCCCGCCAAAGAGATTTAAGTGATAACGCCAACCCAAACCATTCTACGCAGCCCCGCGCTGCGGCTTACAGGCTTTGCTATGCTGGGGCTTGGGGTCATGAACGCCTCGGTTGCGCCCTATATCTCGTTGGTGGCGATTGAACGAATTGGCGTGTCCGAAAGCACCTATGCGCTGGTGCTTGTCGCGGCGGCGGCGGTTGCCGTGTCATCTGCGGTTCTGATGGGGGTTTGGGGCGATCAGCGCGGGGCTAGGCATATGATTGCCGCGCTGACCGCATTAGCCAGTTTTATTGGGCTGGCGTTGATGGCCTTTGCACCCACGCCGCTTGCATTGGTGCTGTGCCATGCGTTTTTGTTTCCGCTGGGATCGGCGCTGTATGGACAAATCTTTGCGCTAGCTCGGCTGGCTGGCCCGCAGGCACCGGGCGCGGCGGATGGGGTTTTGGGCATCATTCGTTCGGGCATGTCAATTGCCTTTATGGCGATGCTGATCTTTTGGACATTCGCCTTTGGCGCGGGCGTGGATGTGATGTGGGTATACGATTCTGCCCTGCTGGCCGCGTTGGCGCTAAGCCTGATGGTATGGTTTTTGTGGCCGCGCGGCGCGGAAGTAACGTGGGATGATCGCCCTTCGGGGCTGAATTTGCGCGAAGCGCTGCGCGAGCTTGCGCGCCCGCTGATCGCCTCGCGCCTGATGATGCTGGGGGCCATTAACGCCAGTGCTATGCTGTATTTCGTGCTGATCGGATTGGTGTTCGAAGCATCCACCCTGCGCGATGCATCCGATATTGCGCTATATGTCGGGCTGGTGGCGGGGTGGGAAGTGCCATGCCTGATTTTGCTGCCCCGTTTGGTGGCCTATATCTCGCGCAGCACTTTGATTGCTGTGGGCGCTGCGGCATACGGGCTGCATGTGCTGCTGATGCCGATTTGGGTGGATACGGTTTGGCTGTGGGCAGGCACGCTGATTGCAGGGGTGGGCGGCACGGCCTTTATTGGCCTGTCCATCACCTATTACCAAGATTTGCTGCAAGATCGCCCTGGGGCTGCCAGTGCGATGCTGGCGCTGCAAAAGCTGATTGCCGATGTTTTGGGGGCATCTGCCTTTGCTATTGGGATGGCAATAGGCGGCTATCAAACTGTAGCCATTATGGGATTTGCCCTGACACTGGGCGGGGCGGCGGCGTTGTATTGGGCAGACCGCACAGGCTGGCTGGCTGGGCGCGCGCCACAAACTGTCAGATAAACTTGACATAACAGCGATCTGCGGCTTGACAACACCCGCCCGCCCCTCAAAATGCGCAAAACGGAGATAGTGATGACCGATAAGACCATTCTGCGTGCCCTACGCGGCGAAGTCCTGCCGACCCCCCCCATTTGGATGATGCGCCAAGCAGGCCGCTATTTGCCCGAATACCGCGCCACCCGCGCGCAGGCGGGCGATTTTCTGTCACTGTGCTATAATTCGGAACTGGCGGCAGAGGTTACGCTGCAACCCATTCGCCGCTATGGCTTTGACGCGGCAATCTTGTTTGCGGATATTCTGCTGCTACCGCAAGCCTTGGGTGCAAAGCTGTGGTTTGAAAATGGCGAAGGGCCGCGTCTGTCGACACTAACCACGCCTGCCGAATTGGCAGCGCTGCGCGGTAAAGACGACATCCACGAAACGTTGGGCCCCATTTATGAGACGGTAAAAATCCTGGCGCGGGAATTGCCGCGAGAGACGACCCTGATCGGGTTTGCAGGCGCGCCGTGGACGGTGGCCAGCTATATGATCGCAGGACGCGGCACGCCAGATCAAGGGCCAGCGCACGCGCTAAAAGCCGCTGATCGGGCCACGTTTTCGGGGCTGATTGACGTAATTGCCGATGCCACAGTCGAATACCTGTCTTGCCAAGTTCAGGCGGGGGCCGAGGTGGTGAAACTGTTCGACAGTTGGGCGGGAAGTCTGAAGGGGCAGGACTTTACCGACTTCGCCGTGAAACCCGCCGCCAAAATTATTGCCGCGCTGAAGGCGCGCCATCCCGATCTGCCCATCATCGCCTTCCCGCGCGAGGCGGGGAATGGTTATGTCGGGTTCGCGCAGGCGACAGGCGCGGATTGTGTGGCAATTGACAATTCCGTCAGCCCCGAATGGGCGGCGGAAAAGGTGCAGGTTTCGGGCTGCGTGCAGGGCAATCTTTCGCCGACCCATATGGTCACCGGCGGCGACGCGCTGGTGCGCGAAACCCGCCGCGTGGTGGACGCTTTCGCAAAAGGCCCGCATATTTTCAACCTTGGCCACGGAATCACGCCCGATGCCAACCCCGACAATGTGACGCGGATGATCGAGGCAGTGCGCACAAAGTAAAATAGTGGTTTAGGTTTTCACAAGCAGCCAAACCGCCAAAACCGCCAGCAGTGCCGCCGATACCCGCCCTACCGTTTTCATGTGCGCATCGGTGTGCAAAATGTCGCCCGCGGCATTGGCAGCCAGAACGATACCTGCGTGTATGGCGGTTGCCACAACCACATAAATCGCGCAAAAAATAGCC
>CAXNJD010000122.1:0-5080 GCA_964202545.1 Cypionkella sp. | reverse complement strand
TCGCTTGTCGCCCTTTTGTCGGGGGTGATGAACGCGCATGGCCGCTTTTCCGAGGCGGGCTTTGTGCCAATTTTGATGAACCTGATCTTTATCGCCGCCATTGGGCTGGCAGTTTGGGCAGGCTGGGATTTAGGGCAAACGCTGGCATGGACAGTGCCTGTGACAGGGGTTGCGCAACTGGCCTTTACATGGGCCGCAGCGCACCGCATCGGCTTTCGCGCGCGGCTGCAGTGGCCGCGCTGGACGCCCGATTTAAAGCATCTGTTGATCATCGCAGGCCCCGCCGTTCTTGCGGGCGGCGTGGTGCAGATCAACCTTTTGGTGGGCCGCCAAGTGGCCAGCTTTACCGAAGGCGCGATATCTTGGCTGGTCTATGCCGACCGCCTTTATCAACTGCCCCTTGGCGTGGTGGGCATTGCCGTAGGCACGGTGCTGCTGCCCGATCTGGCGCGGCGCTTGCGCGCAGGGGACGAGGCAGGCGCGCAATCCAGCCTGAACCGTAGCCTTGAATTTGCGCTGGCGCTAACCCTGCCCGCCGCTGTGGCACTGGTTGTCATTGCCCATGCGCTGACCTTTGTTTTGTATCAGCGTGGGGCATTTGGCGCGGATGATACCACCGCTACCGCGCTGGCGCTGGCCATTTACGGCGCGGGCCTGCCTGCCTTTGTGCTGCAAAAGGTCTGGCAGCCCTTGTATTACGCCCGCGAAGACACCCGCCGCCCGTTTCAATTTGCCCTGATGGCGATGGTGGTCAATGCCGCGCTGGCGGTGGGGCTGATGCCCTATATCGGCTTTGCCGCCGCCGCTGTGGCCGCAACCCTTGCCGCATGGATCATGCTGGCGCAGCTGATCTGGGGCGCGCGGGGCATGGGCAGCGCGGTGCGTCTGGATGCACGTTCCAAGCAGCGCCTGCCGCGCATTATCGCCGCAAGCGCCATCATGGGCGCGGTGCTGTATGGAACGGCATGGGCCATTGAACCTTGGCTTTATCAACTTGGCTGGCGTTATATCGCGCTGGCGGGGCTGATTGCACTTGGCGCGCTATCCTATTTCGGCAGCGGTGCTGCGATTGGCGCGTTCAAACTGTCTGATTTTCGCAGCTTGCGGCGCGGTTAAAAATCCCGCTGGCGCACGCGCGCCAAGGCACGCGCAAACCCGCCGGGAGATGCGATGAAAGACAGCAAGAACCCCGCGACAAAGGCGGAAATATCGGCCACCCATTCATAGCCGCCGCCAAACAGCAGCCCAAACAGCAGCTGCACGCCCAGCAAAAACCCAATCATGCTAAAGGCGCGCAGCTGGTTTAACCCCGTGCCCGCCAGCCGCACCCAAATCATAAAGGTAAAGGCCCCGATCAGCCCATAATCACCAGGATAAGCCCCCATCAGCGGCGCGGAAATAGCGGGAATGCTGGCATACACAACCGCGCCCACCGCCCCCGAGGCAAAGTAAACCAGCGCGGTGGAGACGGGGCGAAACACCTCGCCCACAAACTTGCCCATAGCCAGCAAGATCACCACCGCAAAAATCGCATGGGTCGGGTTAATGTGCAAAAACGCAAAGGTCACAAATCGGCCCAGCAGTTCCAAATCCAAATTGCCCGCCTGCCATTCTTGCCGCCAATAGGCGGGCCAAACGGCATAATCTTCCAGCGCCGCCACACGCCAGCCAATGCCCTGCGCGCCGCCCACCAGCCCCGCCTCGGCGGCGCTGAACATGGCCTCTAGTGCCACCATCGGCAGCACCATCACCCAAACCACCCACGGCAGCGGGTTAATCGGCGATTCCATCTGCGCGGGATTAGGTCTGTTCATGGGGCCTTGCCTTCATTGACGAAACATCACCCCGCAGATAAGCCTAAGCCCGCAGATAATCCAGAGGAACCGCCCATGTCTTTAGCCCCCGCGCCCACCGCCCCCCAATTTCCTGCGCGCATCTTTTCGGGCATCCAGCCTTCGGGCGGGCTGACCTTGGGCAATTACCTTGGCGCGCTGAAGCGCTTTGTGGAAAAGCAGAATGAGGGGATCGAGACGATCTATTGCCTTGTCGATATGCATGCGATCACCGCCTGGCAAGACCCTGCCAAACTGCGCCATGCCACGCGCGAGGCGGCTGCAGGCTTTATCGCCTCGGGGATTGATCCTGCGCGATCCATCCTGTTCAACCAATCCCAAGTCACCGCCCATGCCGAACTGGGCTGGATTTTCAACTGCGTCGCGCGCATGGGCTGGATGTCGCGTATGACGCAGTTCAAGGATAAGGCGGGCAAAAACAGCGAGAATGTCTCGCTGGGTCTGTTCGCCTACCCCGCCCTGATGGCCGCCGATATTCTGGCCTATAAAGCCACCCATGTGCCCGTGGGCGAGGATCAAAAACAGCATTTGGAACTGTGCCGCGACATCGCGATTAAGTTCAACAATGACTACGGCGTGAATTTCTTTCCCGTAGTCGAACCCGTTATCGAAGGGGCCGCAACACGGGTGATGAGCCTGCGCGACGGCACATCGAAAATGAGCAAATCCGACCCGTCGGATCAATCGCGTATCAACCTGACAGATGATGCCGACACAATTTCCAAGAAAATCCGCAAGGCGAAAACCGACAGTGAACCGCTGCCCGATACGGTGGAGGCGCTGGCAACCCGCCCCGAAGCGCGCAATCTGGTCAACATCTACGCCGCCCTTGCAGGCATGACCCCTGCGCAAGTGATGACGCAATATGCAGGCGCCCAATTCGGCACCTTCAAACCCGCCCTCGCCGATCTGGCCGTGGCCAAACTAGAGCCGATCACGCTGGAAATGACCCGCCTGATGCAAGACCCCGCCGAGATTGACCGCATCATCGGGCAGGGCGCCGCAAGGGCCGACGCCATTGCCCGCCCGATTGTGGATGAGGTTTACGATATTGTGGGGATGATTAGGTCGCGGTGGGGGTAGGGGGGAGGAGGTTGCGTGATTTCATGCAAGATCTTAAACGTGGCGCATATGGGGGGCGCATGATTTCATGTGCCCTAAATTTGCTGCAATATGGAGGGCTATTTCGTTAGCCCTCGACATAAATTAAGTTCCGCTATTCAGGGTATTGGCGTGTTGCCTTGGCTTCACCCAGTTTTCCGCCATTGTTTTTAGTCATCGCGGTAGCGGCCCATTCATAAGTATGAACACCATCTGGAGGACAGGGGCTTTTGTAATTGAACACCCCAGTCGCAATCTCTTCTTCACCATTCCAAGCAACGACCCCGCCGCCGTGATTAAAGCTAGGAACATTTTTGTCCGTCAGCTTAAAGCGGATGAATTTTGTTTCCTCAGGCACAGACTCTAGCGTGAACATTGGGTTAGCAACGGTGTTTGGGCGACCATCAATGCATAGGCTCAAGCCTTCCCACGAGAACGAAATCTCAAAGGCTAGTGCAGGCGCTGAAGAAAACGTAAGCGCGATTATAAGCGCAAGACGATTGAACATGCTTTATCCTTAATCCATATAATTGAAATTTAACGCACATTTGCTCTCAAGATAAACCAGAAATTTTAATTGAAAGAGGGTAAGCGGGGTTGAAAAATTTGTCAACTGCGTGCTTGCAAGCACCACTTCTCTTCTTCTCTTGAACGGGGGGAATAATTAAGTAGCAAAATTGTGTGAATTATTAAGCGAGTAGGGTGCGTGAAATCACGCACCCTAATTGCCCCCCGCACACCCAACACAGGGCCGCGCACTCCCTCGCACCCAGCGGCGTTTCACGCCTTGATTCCGTACCAAGTGGGATTCTACCAACAGCCGCTGCAACTCCCCCCTCCGTCACACACCCGTCACAACTTAAGGTTAAGCTGCACTCACCTGTCCTACACTGGCCATGATGCGACACTTTGGCCGCCCGCGCCCAACCCCCTTGGCGCGGGCTTTCTTTTGGGCAAACCGCTTGCCAATTCCCACCCGCCTCGCCATGATCCCCCGTGAAGGAGAGCCATGATGCGTAAGTTTCTGGTCGTACTGGACGAAAGCCGTGAATGCCTTAACGCCATGCGGTTCGCGGCCATGCGGGCGGCAAAAACGGGGGGCGGGGTGCAGGTTTTATCCGTAATCCCGCCTGAGGAGTTTCAGCATTGGATGGGCGTGGCCGACCTGATGCGCGCCGAAGCGCGCGAGCGGATCGAAGTGCATTTCGAGGTGTTCGCCAAATGGATGCGCGATAAGCAGGGCGTAAACCCCGAACTGGTCATCCGCGAAGGCGACCCTGTCACCGAGATTTTGGCCCAAGTGCGCGAAGACCCTGATGTCGGTGTTTTGGTTCTGGGCGCGGGCACCGAAAAAAACGGGCCAGGCCCGCTGGTTAGCCAACTATCGCGCGCATCGGGCAGCCTGCCCGTGCCGATGACGCTGGTTCCCGGCGATATGTCCAAAGAACGGCTGGAAAGCATCACTTAAAACAAAACCCCCGCAGTTGCCTGCGGGGGTTTGATCTGCCCGAAAGCCCTGTTTACTTCGCTGCGCGATAGGTGGTGTGGCAATCTTTGCACGCGCCGCCAATTGCGCCCATGCCCGCGCCGATGGTTTCAGCCGAAGCCACATCCAGCGCTGCCGCCGCATCACCCAGCGCCTTGGCTTTGACCAAGAAATCTTCCCAATTCGTCCAAACCTCTGGCTTGGCTTCAGATTTGTCATCGGCGATGTTTTCTTCGTATTCAGCGGCGATTTTCGCAGCGCCGTCGATCAGCGCGGCCTTGGCCGCTGCTGCAGCTGCCGCGTCATAGGCCTCGCCCCCCGCCATGCCGCCCAGCGTTTTGGCGGCCCCGCCAAAGGTTTTCATCAAGTCTTGGCGCGAGGCAACATCCGCCCCTGCGCTGCTGCCAATCAGGGCAAGGCCAAGGGCCAGCGCTGTAAGGTTTAGTTTCATGGAAGTCTCCTGTGAATGGGGTGTCGTTGCCGCAACCTTAGTAACCTTTGGTTGAGCGCGCCAAGGTTTTTTGCGACATAATGCCTCGCTCACGCTTTTGTGAACTTTCGTTTACGCTGGACGCAAAGCAAGTATTGTGCAAGAACATATCATGAACAATCCATCTCTCCAATTACCTCATCGCCGAAT
>CAXNJD010000121.1:0-5118 GCA_964202545.1 Cypionkella sp. | reverse complement strand
TGGCCGAGCGTGAGGTGCTGCTACGCGCGATGCCGCATATCGCGTGGCCCATGCGCTTTGTGCTGCCCTTGGCCCCCGATATGCGGTTTGACACCACGACGCCTGCCGCCAAACTGCTGGCGCGGGTCATGCCTTGGGCGCGGGGGCGGCGGCCGAATTGGCTAATCCGCCTTGGGCTGTTCGCCTATGACAGCCTTGGTGGGCGCAAGATACTTCCTGCAACGCGCAGCTTGGATTTAGCGCGCGATTCGGCGGGCGCGGCGCTGAAGCCCCGCTTTGCGAGGGCCTTTGAATATTCGGATGTATGGGTGGATGATGCCCGCCTTGTTGCGCTGAATGCCCGCGATGCCGCAAATAAGGGTGCAGTAATTATGGTCCAAACCCGCGTCACCCATGCCGCGCGCGTGGGCGATTTGTGGGAAGTGGCAACAGACGGCCCGATGGGCCCGCAAACCCACCGCGCCCGCGCCCTAGTTAATGCGGGCGGGCCGTGGGTAATGAATGTTTTGGGCGGGGCGGTGGGGCAAAACAGCCGCGCGTCTGTACGGTTGGTGCGCGGCAGCCACATTGTGACTCGCCGTCTTTTCGGGCATGATCGCGCCTATTTTCTGCAAGGATCAGATGGGCGGATTATGTTCATGATCCCGTATGAGCAGGATTTCACCCTGATTGGCACCACGGATGTCGATCATCAAGGCGATGCAGATGCGGCAATGTGCGGTGATGCCGAACGCAGTTATATGATTGATTTTGTGAATAAATATCTAGAAAATCCCATTAGCGATGCCGATATCGTTTGGTCATATTCTGGTGTTCGTCCTCTGTATGATGACGGGGCCAAGGATGCCCAGTCGCTGACGCGCGATTATGTGCTGGCGCTGGATGATACTGCACCAAACAACGCAGCGCCGCTGCTGAACATCTTTGGCGGCAAAATCACCACCTACCGCAAATTGGCTGAAGAGGCGCTGGACAAATGAGCCCCCCTTTTGCCCATGAACGGCGCGTGGACAGCTGGCGCGCATTTGCCAGGTGGTGATTTCCCTCATGATGGAGTGGCCGCGCTGACGTCTGATTTGCAGGCGAAATTTCCGTTCCTGTCTGCCACGTGGGCCGCGCGGCTTATCCGCGCTTATGGCACGGATGCAATCGTGATGCTGGGCCACGCCAAAACCGCCGCTGATTTGGGCACAGACTTTGGCGCGGATTTGACCGAGGCAGAAGTACGCTGGCTGATCACCCGCGAATTTGCCCGCACAGCCGAAGATGTGGTCTGGCGGCGCAGCAAATTGGGGCTGCGGCTAACGCCGCCCCAGATCGCAGCATTAGACGCCGCCATGCTAGATATGCAGCGCGCGCCCATAGGCATCTAGCACCGATTCGTGCATCATTTCCGATAGGGTCGGATGCGGGAAAACCGTGTTCATCAGGTCTTCTTCGGTGGTCTCTAGCGTGCGACCAATGACATAGCCTTGGATCAATTCGGTTACTTCGGCCCCAATCATATGCGCGCCAAGCAGTTCGCCTGTTTTGGCATCGAATATGGTTTTGATCATACCTTCCGCCTCGCCCAAAGCGATGGCTTTGCCATTGCCGATAAAGGGGAAACGGCCAACCTTAATGTCAAAGCCCGCCTCTTTCGCCTTTGCCTCGGTCAGGCCGACGCTTGCCACTTGCGGATGGCAATAGGTGCAGCCTGCAATGGAATTGGGCTTGATCGGGTGGGGATGGCCGCCCGCGATCAGTTCGGCCACCATCACGCCTTCATGGCTGGCCTTGTGTGCAAGCCACGGCGCGCCTGCGATATCGCCAATGGCATAGAGCCCCGCCACGCCCGTGCGGCAAAATTCATCGGTCACCACATGGGTGCGGTCAATTTTCACGCCCAAGGCTTCCAGCCCCAAACCTTCGACATTGCCGATAATGCCCACAGCGGAAATTACGGTATCGAAGGTTTCCGTCACTGTCCCGCTGGCCTGCTCCAGATGGGCGGTGACTTGGCCTTTCGCACGATCCAGTTTTTTAACCGTTGTTTTTTCAAGGATTTTCATACCCTGTTTGACAAAAGCTTTTTTAGCAAAGGCGGAAATTTCGGCGTCTTCCACGGGCAGAACCCTATCCATCACCTCGACCACAGTGGTATCTGCGCCCAGCGTGTTGAAGAACGATGCAAATTCAATGCCAATCGCGCCTGATCCGATGACCAGCAGTTTTTTCGGCATACGTTTAGGCTCTAGCGCATGGCGATATGTCCAGACCAAATCGCCGTCTGCCTCCAGCCCTGGCAGTTCACGCGCCCGCGCGCCTGTGGCAAGGATGATGTTCTTGGCGGTAAGAGTTTCAATGCCCTTATCGGTGGTCACCGCAACCTCGCCAGCCTTTGGCAGGGTGGCCGTGCCCATGAACACGGTGACTTTGTGTTTTTTCATCAAATGGCCAATGCCGCCTGAGAGCTGTTTTGCCACCCCGCGCGAGCGGGCGACGACGGCATCCAGATCATAGGAAATGCCCGTGGCAGACAGGCCGAATTCTTTGGCGCGGTGCATCAGGTGGAACACCTCGGCGCTGCGCAACAGCGCTTTGGTGGGGATACAGCCCCAGTTCAGGCAGATACCGCCCAGATTTTCGCGTTCGATAATGGCAACCTTTTGGCCCAGTTGGCTGGCCCGAATGGCGGCCACATAGCCGCCTGGGCCTGCCCCAATCACCACAACATCAAAGTTCTGCGCAGCCATAGTGCTTCCTCCCGAAAAACTAGTTTGGCCTTAAACTATTTTTAAAACCCAAGCAATACAGGCTTTGCTGTACCCCTATGCGCTGGCTGCATTGCTTTTCAGAGCGTTGACGATGGCCATATAACCGCCGCTTGCCAAGAATTCTGCTTCGTCTGGCGTGTTTTCCCGCCCCAAAGCGGCGTTGCGAAAGGGAAAGCGGCCAAAGCGGGCGATGATTTCGCGGTGCGCACGGGCATGAAGGGCCATATCGGGCTGCGATGATAAACGCGCGTTCATGTATTGCACGGCCAAATCTTGATCGGCCAAATCTTCGGAATGCTCCAGCGGCATATAAAAGAACTGTCGTTCAGGTTCTGGCGCCTCTAGATCCCAGCCCGCCTCAATCGCGCGTTTTGCGGCGGTGCGCGCGCACGCATCCGTGGCAAAGGCCAAAGGACTACCACGATGCATGTTACGGGGAAACTGATCGCAAACAATCAGATAGGCCAGCGTGCCAACACATCCCTCGGCCCAATGTTCCAGCGCGCCCTCGTGGGCGGCGGCCCAAATGGGGGCAAACAGTGCGGTAATCTCGCCGTCCAAATCTTCACCGCCCGCATACCAACCCTGCGGGCCAACAGCCCCTAGCCAATAGTCTAGCACTTCGATCGGATCAGACATATCGCGCCCCTTTTGCTCGCAGCGTGACGCGCGCGCCGCCAAAGCGCAAGCGCTATTGCTTGGCTGCGCCTCGATCTGATTCGGCACGTTCTAGAACAGCCTCGACCGCCACAGTAGATGCGGTTGGCGACAGGCCAGCATAACTGCCCTGAACGGGCGCAGCGCGGCGCGACATACGCCATGCCGCATACCCGCCAAGGCCCGCAAAGCAGACCCCAATCACCAGAAAATAGCCCTTTGGCCCGATAAAGCCCATCGCCCAACCAGCAAGCAAGGGGCCAAAAATTGCGCCAAAGCCGTTTAGAAAAATCAATCCAGCCGATGCGGCGGGCATTTGCTCTTTACTAAGGTAATCATTCGTATGTGAAATCAGAAGCGAATACAAAGGGTTAATCACACCGCCCAGCGCGCCTGCGACCAGAAGTTCCAACGCATAGGGCAGCGGGACGGCAGCGGCCAGCACCATAACCAGCGCCCCTGCAAGCGACATCCACAAAATCATTGCACGGCGATCTAAGCGGTCGGACGCCCAGCCAACGGGATATTGCAGCACCAATCCGCCGACATACATTGCCGCAACAAAGCCCGCGATCTGACCCACCGACATGCCCATAAGCGCGCCATACACCGCTGCCATACCGAACATCGCCGAAAATACCCCCCCCGTCAGCAGCATCCCCGCGCAGCCAAGCGGCGATATAGCGAACAGGGCGGCAAAGCTCATTGGGTTTGTGCGCTCGAACGTGGGGGCAGGCACGGTGGCCAGCAGCAGGGGCAGGAAGGACAGAGATACAAGGATGGATGGGATTATGAACAATCCGTATCCCGAAGGGTCGCCAAAGCCCAAAAGCCCTTGCGCCGCGATGATGCCCAGCATTTGCACAATCATATAGGCCGATAGGGTTTGGCCGCGCGTCTCGTTCGTGGCGGTGTTGTTCAGCCAGCTTTCGGCAGTGATATACACGACCGAAAAGCAAAACCCGATCAGAACCCGCATCACCGCCCAAGCCTGCCATTCCACCAGCATGGGATACAGGATTAAAACGGCAGAAATGATCGACCCCATGGCCGAAAACACCCGCACATGCCCCACGCGGCGAATCATGGGGGCGGCCAGATTAGCCCCCGCCAAAAAGCCTAAGAAGTACGCCGACATCACGATCGACAAATGAAAGGTAGAAAATCCTTCGGACGCGCCACGAATGCCCAAAAGGCTGCCCTGTACGCCATTACCCAGCATCAGCAGCATCACGCCCAGCAAAAGCGGCCAAGATTGGCGCAGAACGGTGATCATAACAAACCTACCTTTACCAAATCATACCATAATGCTGCGGCGTTCCGGCAGCAAAAGCGACGCATCTCCATAAGAAAAGAACCGATAATTTTGCGCAATAGCGTGGGCGTAAACCTTATCCATCTGCGACTTGCCCATTAGGGCCGATACCAGCATCAGCAGCGTGGATTTGGGCAGATGAAAATTGGTCATCAGCCCATCAGTGACATGAAACTGAAACCCCGGATAGATGAATATGTCTGTGTCCCCGCGCCAGGGCTGCAAGGTGCCAGATCGCGCGGCAGTTTCAATCAGCCGCAGCGCGGTTGTTCCGACAGAAATAATCCGCCCGCCTGCCGCCTTTGCCGCGTTGATGTCCTTTGCAGCCTGTGGTGTTACCTCTCCCCATTCAGCGTGCATTTTGTGGGTGGCCACGTCGTCGACCTTGAC
>CAXNJD010000120.1:0-5137 GCA_964202545.1 Cypionkella sp. | reverse complement strand
CGGCCCACGGACATGATCCACAGCACTTGGGAAATGCCCATCGCGCCGATGGAATAGAGGAGCAGCGCGCCCCATTCGCCCGCGCCCCATGGTGCCAGGTTGGGCAGGGGCGTGGCAGTAAACGCGGTTTGGCCAAGCGCGACAAGGCTGGCCGCAATGGCAGCCCCTGTAAGCGTTATTGCCGTTCTGCCAATAGGGGTGTGATGGGGAAAGGCTGTCACGGTCAGGCGCGAGCCGATGGTAAAGACAATAACCGAGCCAAAGCACATCGCCGCGCCAAAGCCCAAACTCAGCCCGCCCGCCTGCCAATCTAGTGCCATCATCCCGCCCGCCAGCGACAGGGCGATGCCGATAATCAGGGCTGGTGTCATTTTGCGCCCGTCAAACATCACCTCAATTGCCATGCCAACAAGGGGCAGCGTGGCCGAGATAACGGCAGCGGTCACCGCCCCGCCAATGGCTTGCCCCACCACCAAAAACCATGCGCCAAGGCCGATTAAACTGCCCACGGCAATACCCTTTAGCCAGCCCGCACCGCGCAGTGCGCCGCGCCCCTCGACCAAGGCCCAAAAGGGCACAAGCGCGGTGGCGGTCAGGCTCATCCGCAGGGCTGTAAGTTGTTCTGGCGGCAAAAGCGGGATCAGATGATCGGCAGCAGGCAGGCCCGCTGCCCAAATCAGCATGGATGCCGAGCAGATAAGATTGGCTGCAAGCAGCGAGGATTGGGGTGTTTTCATTTTGAAATCCTAGCGCGAAAGCGCCGTGCAAGCCCTGCCGATTTGCGACATTACGCAGCAGATAAGGCAGAAATAATCGCGCCAAAATCGGCGGCCTTTAGGCTTGCCCCGCCAACCAGCGCACCGTCAACATCGGGCAGGGCAAAATCTCGGCAGCATTGCTGGGCTTGACCGATCCACCATAAAGCAGGCGCATTCCCGCGCCATCGCTGCCAAAGCGTGCGTTCAAATCGGCGCGCATTTTGGCGTGCACTTCGGCAATTTGCGGCAAGGTTGGCACGCGGCCTGTGCCTATGGCCCAGATCGGTTCGTACGCGATGACGGTGTTTTGCGCGGTGGCCGTTTGCGGAACAGAGGCTGCGAGTTGGGCCTCAACCACGGACAGGGTCTGGCCTGCCTCGCGCTGGTCCAAACTTTCGCCAAGGCAGATCACGGCGGTCAGGCCTGCGCTGTGCGCGGCCATGGCTTTCGCAGCAATCGCAGCATCGGTCTCGCCATATGCCGCGCGGCGTTCGGAATGGCCAATAATTACATAATCTGCACCTGCCGCGCGCAGCATTGTCGCAGATACATCGCCCGTATGTGCGCCAGCGCTGGATGCGTGGCAATCTTGTCCGCCAAGGCGCAGGGCATGCGTGCCGCGCAGGCTGGACGTAGGTGACAGCAAAGTGGCTGGCGGGCAAATCAAAATATCGATCGAGGGGGCCGCGTTAGCCGCCATAAGGGCCGAAATTTCAGCCAAATCGGCGGGCAGGCCATTCATTTTCCAATTTCCAGCGGCAAGTTTACGGCGCATCGGGCACTCCTTATATTGTGCCCCAGCTTTAGCAGGGTTTTGGGCAGCGAGAAGCCCCTGAAATACGCCTAGCGCAGGCTCGGCGTATCGGCGGTGGTTGAGGCTGTAATGGATTCGTCAAACTTGATCGATTCGCCACAACCGCAGCTTTCCACCACGTTGGGATTTTTAAACTTGAACCCCGCCGACAGAATATCGATTTCATAGTCGATTTCGGTGCCAATCAGAAACATCTGCGCCATAGGTGCGATCAGCACCTTTGCACCGTCCTGCATGACGACCTCGTCATAAGCGCCCGCTTCGCCGACATAGTCCATGGTATATTCCATGCCCGCGCAGCCGCCCTTTTTAACGCCAATGCGCAGGCCAGCGGCATCTTTTTGCGCCATCAGCTTGGCAATTTGGGCCGCGGCTGTTGGGGTTAGGGTAACGGCTGCTTTTCCAGGTAGGCCGAACATTTTCGCAATCCTTTGGGGTTATCACAAAAAGATAGGGGCTGCTCGCCCGTCTCGCAAGGGTTACATAAAGCCCAGCTCTAGCCGTGCTTCATCGGACATCATCTCCATCCCCCAAGGTGGATCAAAGGTCATGCCAACATTGACGTGCTTGACCCCTGCCAGCGGTTCAACCGCATCAGCCACCCATCCTGGCATTTCGCCCGCCACGGGGCAGCCTGGTGCGGTAAGGGTCATTATAATCTGAACTTCATTTTCGCCATTGATTTCAATGGTATAAACAAGACCAAGATCAAAGATATTCACGGGGATTTCAGGGTCAAACACAGTGCGGCAGGCTTCTACCACCTGTTCATACAGCGGGTGATCGGTGGTGGAAGGTTTGATCAGCGGTGCGCCTTCAACGGGCGCGGGCGTGCTATCGGCAGCAATATTCATGACAAAACCCTTTTGTTGAGTGATTATATAGGGTTTTATTTTCCCGCCGTCTAGACAGGCTGGTTTGGGGACAGCTGTAATTGATATGTCCAGAAAACGGGGGGCGTAACCGACCCCAGTCTATAGGGCTTAAAACGGGATTTCATCATCCATATCGCTGCGCCCACCGCCACTCATGCCGCCGCCACCAACAGCACCGCCAGACGCGCCGCCGCGCGCATAGCCTGCACCCGCGTCGTCATAGCCGCCACGTTCCTCATACGCGCCGCCAGCCCCGCCGCCGCTGCCACCTTCGCGGCCATCAAGCAGCGTCAATTCGCCGCGATAAGGGCGCAGCACCACTTCGGTTGTGTATTTTTCTGCGCCAGATTGATCGGTCCATTTGCGGGTTTCAAGCTGGCCTTCGATGTAGACCTTGCTGCCCTTCTTCAAATATTGCTCGGCAATTTTTGCTAAAGGTTCATTCAGGATGGAGACGCGGTGCCATTCAGTGCGTTCTTTACGCTCGCCGCTAGCTTTGTCCCGCCATGTCTCAGATGTGGCGATGTTTAAGTTTACCACCTTGCCGCCGTTTTGAAAACTGCGCACTTCGGGATCGCGGCCCAGATTGCCGACGATGATCACCTTATTGACGGACCCTGCCATGAGATTCTCCCTGTTACCGATCAATATGCGCAGATTGCACGGTTTTGGTTAACAAAACGTTCCTAATCTATAACCAGCAATCGCGCGCGCAGCAACCTATCTGGGGCGGCTTGCCCCCCGCTTTTGCGCAAATCTTTGCCAAAGTCGCGCTAGATATGGTACCCCCCCCTAGTTTTCTGGGCGATATCGCCTATATTGCCGAAAAGCGCTGCCGCGCGTGGGGGATGACATGAGGCAAAGCAAATTCCTAATTTGTGCCATGGCGCTGTGCGCTGGGTTTACGTCGCCTTTAACGTCTTTTGCCCAAGGTTTGAACCTGAGCGGGTCTGATCGCAACCGCGCCTCGATTTTACAATCGCAAATGGCGCTGCTGGATGGGCGGCTTGCCAAGCAATACGAAGGGTCAACCCGTCTGCGCCCTGATGCTCTGCTGGCCAAGGCCACCGATGGGGTTTTACCCAGTTTTCGCGGCAGTTATCGCGGCGAATATCTGGAAGTTGCCCGCGAGGCGGCGCGCGCGCATAGCGTGCCAGAGGATTTGTTCCTGCGCCTTGTGCAGCGCGAATCGGGGTGGAACCCAACGGCGGTATCGCACAAAGGGGCGACGGGGCTGGCGCAGTTGATGCCGGGAACAGCCGATTTGTTGGGCGTTAATATTGCTGACCCCTACGAAAACCTGCGCGGCGGGGCGCGGTATTTGCGCATGATGTATGACAAGTTTGGCAGCTGGCGGCTGGCGCTGGCGGCCTATAATGCCGGGCCGGGCGCTGTGCAAGAACATGGCGGCATTCCGCCCTTTACAGAAACTGAAAACTACGTCCGTGCCATTATGGGCTGACCAAACTGGGTATGGTTTGCGTCGGTTTTGCGTATGGTTTTCGTCCCGACATCGTCCCTACAAATGGCGCCCGCGCCCGTTAACCTTGTGGCGGGATTAACGAGCGATAACATTGCAGGCAAGGTTTCAATTAAATCGCAACCCGTTCGCCCAATTCGACCACACGGTCGCGCGGCAAATAGTAGTAATCGGAAGGGTCGGCGGAAAAGCGGCTAAGCAGCGCATAAAGGCGGTTCAACGCGCGGTCTGCGCCAAAGGTGCCCGTGACCACGGGGCGCTTGCGCCCCAAAAAGAAGGTCGAGCGCATCACATCAAATTTTAGCCCCACTTTGCGCGCATGCAACATCGCAGCCGAGACGTTAGGCGTTTCCATAAAGCCAAAGCGCAGCGTCAGGCGCGAGAAGCGCGGCGACAGCATTTCATAGGTCGCGCGCTCGTCTTCATTCGCGGTGGGGGTACGCAGGGTTTCGATGGTGAGTAAGATATTCTCTTCATGCAAAACGCGGTTGTGTTTTAGGTTGTGCAGCAGCGCGGTCGGGGCAACATCGGGATCGGGAGATAGAAAAAACGCCGTGCCATTCACCACATGCACCGAGGATTTGCCCATCGATTTGACAAAGCTTTCCAAGCTGACCTGCTGGCGGTGCTGTTTGCGCATCACTGCCTGTGTGCCGCGCCACCATGCCCACATCATTGTGCCAAGGCACAAGGCGACCAGCAGCGGTACATAGCCGCCATCGGCCACTTTGGCGAGGTTGGAAATCAGGAACACCCCTTCGATGACGAAGATCGGGCCAATGGCGAGCATGGCCCAAAACAGCGGCAACGTCCGCGAGGCGACAAGATAGATCAGTGCCAAAATTGTCGTCACAATCATGGTGCCTGTCACGGCAATACCGTAGGCCGATGCTAGGCCTGACGAATTTTCAAACCGCATCACCAGCCATAAAACGCCAAACAGCATTGCCCAATTCAGCGCGCCAATGTAGATTTGCCCGCTTTGGTTGGCCGAAGTGTGGCGAATGGCAAGGCGCGGCAAGAGGCCCAGTTGAATGGCTGCGCGGCCCATCGAAAACGCACCAGATATCACCGCCTGCGATGCGATGACCGTGGCCGCTGTGGCCAAACCCACCAAGAATGGCAATAGGTCTGGCGGGCAGAGGGCGAAAAAGATGTTCTCGGCCAGTTCTGGCTGCGTCAATACCAATGCACCCTGCCCAAGGTAATT
>CAXNJD010000119.1:0-5153 GCA_964202545.1 Cypionkella sp. | reverse complement strand
TCGCGCAGCCAAATCCCTGAATAATCATCGCCGCCAATCCAGCGGAACTGATCGCGGCCAAGGCGGAACACAGTGCCGTCATCAATCATTCCGCCGTGTTCATAGCACATGGCCGAATAGACCACCTGCCCCACCGACAGCTTCTTGATATCGCGCGTGAGGCACCATTGCAGCAGCGCCTCGGCATCTGGGCCCGTCACTTCGAATTTGCGCAGGGGTGACAGATCTAGCACCACCGCCTTTTCGCGGCAGGCCCAGTATTCTTCGATTGCACCGTTAGACGAATAGACGCTGGGCAGCCAATAGCCTTTGTATTCGACTAGATTGCGGGTCTTGGCAGAAATCGGCGCGTGAAAGGCGGTTTCTTTGGTCATCTTCGGCTCTGACTCCGGCGTGGGGCGATAGGCGATGGAACGGCTGAATTTTTCGGCACCCGAATAGGTGCGCACATGGATATCGGACAGATACCACCCATTCGCGGGCGAGGTGTCATCGGGGCAGGCCGAATTGACGCAGACAAGATCGGTCAGCGCCCGCATCAGCACATAATCCCCTGGCCGTGACCACGGCTCGTCCGAGATTAGCACGCCATGGGCATCGATATTGGTGTTAAAGAACAGGTTCACCGCCATCCAGCCCGGGCGGGAATCGACCCCGTGCTTTGCCAAAGCGCCGTTGAAATTATCCGAACAATTAGCATGGCCCGGATAGCCAGTGTCGTCATAATATTTCGATGCGCAGGCCATGGCAAAAGCATCATGGCGGCCCACGGTGTCTTGCACCACCTCGACCAGTGGCACCCAGTCTTGGTCATAATATTTCGAATGCAAGCCAGGCATGGAATAGGCATGGCCCATCAGCGTGCGCGAAGTGGTCACATCCAACGCATGCTGGATGCCTTTGTCCAGCTTGCGGGCGTCAAAACACTGAAAATCGGTGCATTGGCGGCCTTCGACATCGATGATCTGAATATAATCGCCCGCCTTAACGAAATAGGTTTCGGCTGTGGCCGATTTCACCCGCAGATCAAGCACTGGGTCGGCCAGCGGGTCGGGCAGATCAAACTTGCCCATCTCGCGCAGTTTTGCGCGGTGCAGATGCAGGGTGATTGGGGTAGCGGTGTCTTGCGCATCAGGGGCCATGGGCAGGCTCGGGGCGGCGACAATCAGCCAGCCATCATCCAGCGCGGTCAAATCTGCACGCGCGCCCGCAACTGTGTCGGGCGCGAACAGGCGCAGGCCAGCCGCGCGGGCCAGATCGATGCCTTTGGCCGTGATGCCACGGCGCAGGGCGGACAGCCCACCACCCGCCGCATCGCCTAACTCCAGCATCGCCTTCAGCCCCTCGGCCCCCGAATTGGACGCTTGGCCTAGAATGGCGGCATCAATGCGGCCCTCGTTAGTGGCTGCGACCAATTCGGCCATCTGGCCACCTTCGTCGTTTATCAAAGTCAGACGATCCCCCGCGCCAAGGCGCAGCATCAAGGCCCCACCACCCGCAATCACATGGCGTTCGCGTCCGTGATGGCGTTCCAGATCGCGCGGTGTCAGGATGCGCGAGGGGCGCGGCGGCCCTGAAATGATACTGGGATAAGGGGTATCAAGCATTAGGGAGCCCTTGCAGTAAGTTTTATTGCAGTTAAAACTTGTTTCTTAAGAAGAATAACAACCATCCAACGATGGCACAAGCACGACCTTTGCGAAAGGATATAAAATGCTCGCTCTGATCTGCGGTTTGACAGCTGCCTGCGCATGGGCGGTGCATGACCTTTTTGTGCGCAAAATCGGGCCACAAGTGCCTGTTTTGCAAATGATGCTGATTATTTTCGCGGCCGGAATGGTGGCCTTGATGCTGCCAACGGCGCTAATTGCCGATTGGGGCGCAATGACCGCACCCGCCTATGGCTTTTCGGCTGTGGCGGGTCTTGGTTATGCCGTGGGCATGGGCGCGCTTTACCGTGCCTTTAGTCTGGCCCCTGTGCGGCTGGTAGCCCCGATCCTGGGGTCTTTTCCGATGATTTCGCTGGGCTTTGCCGCCATTGGCGGCAAAGCGGTGTCGCTGTTAGAACTGCTCGCGGTTTTGGCGATTGTGGGCGGAATTGCTATTGTCGCGTTGACGGGCCGCGCCGAAGCGGGCCATAGCCAACGCACGCGGATCGGCGAAGCGATGCTTTGGTCGATGCTGGGCAGTGTGGGCTTTGCGGCCAGCTTTTGGCTGGCGCAAGAAGGGGCGCGGCAGGGCGATGAAATGGCATCAATCGCGGTGACGCGTGTGGTGGCGCTGGCCGTTGTCTTTGCCACAGTGCTGGCCGTGCGGGTGCCTTTGCGCGCACCCAATGGCACAGGGCGCAGTCTGGCGCTGATGGGCGTTCTGGACGCCCTTGCAATTAGCCTTGTCACCCTTTCGGCCCGTTTGCCCAACCCAGAATATGCCGCCATCACTTCGTCTTTATTTGGCGTGCTGACCATCCTTTTGGCGTGGAAGTTCTTAAAGGAAGCCGTTCTTCCCGTGCAATGGATGGGTATCATCACTGTTTTCGCGGGCATTGGCGTATTGTCTTTGCAAGGCTAAGGCGCTGCGGCCTTATGGGTTATTCCGCCGCCACAGGCACAGGCGGGTTTAGGCCCGAGGCGAGACGCCGTTCATCTTTGGGGCTGACGCCGAATAATTCGTGATAATGTCGCGCCATGCGCGCCGCTGTCACATAGCCCACGGCCACAGCAATTTCGCGCAGGTGATCATTGGAATACAGCACCCGCTGGCGCGCCTTGGCCAGCCGCAAATGGCGGTAATAGCGCAGCGGGCTTTGCCCCGTTTCCCGTTTGAACAACCTCTCGAAATGCCGCCCCGACATATCCACCGCTGCCGCCACATCGGGAATGCGCAAGGGGTCTTCGACATGGGTTTCAAAAAGCCGTATCGCCTCGCGGATGGGCGGGGTCAGGCGGTCCGCGGTAGAGGCAGTGCGCGCCACGGGCACCTTTTGGCTTGCGTCCTCGTCCCGCACAAACGGGTGCTGGAACCAGCAGGCGACCTCGGTCATGCATTGGCGGCCCAGACGTTCCTCGATCAGGCGCAGCATCAAATCAAAGACCACGCCCGCGCCAGACGCCGTGATGCGCCGCTTTTCGCGCAAGATCAGCGCCTCGGATGCCGTTACATCTGGAAATTCGGCCTTAAAGGCCGCCTCATAACACCAATGCACCGAACAGCCGCGCCCTGCCATCAGTCCCGCGCGCGCCAGCGGAAATATACCGCCCGAAAACGCGCCCAACGTCAGCCCCGTCCGATCCAGCCAACGCAGGCGCGCGGGGCTTTGGCGCGGGTCGGAAAATTCGGCAGTGGGCGGCGATATAAGATACAACTGATCCACACCTGTCAGTTCGGCCAAGGTCACATCTGGCTGGAACTGCACTTCGGCAGAAGAGCGAACTGGCGCAAGGGTTTCAGCCACAAGCTGCCATTCAAATTCGCGCCGCCCCATGATTTCATTAGCGGCGCGCAACGGTTCGATCGCCGAGGTGAGGCACGCCATAGGAAAGCCTGAAAACATCAGGAACCCCAAACGCAGCGGACCTTCGGCAACCATATCCAATCTCCTATCAGTCTTCGGGCCACCAACCTGGCGAGGTGGGCGCGCCATCGTCATATTGCGCCAGCCACTGCGCCATGACATCGCGGTTGCGGATAAAGCCTTTGTAGGCGGCCAGATCGGGGTGCAGATCGCGCACAACGCGGTGCAGGCGGCGCCCCCATTTGGGCACTGTGACCAGTTCTTCAAACTTGCCCAGATAGGCGCGGATATCAAAGCAAATCGCGTTTGATCGTGGCAGGCGATACAGCGTCTGTAATTCGACGCGCAGGTGCATCATGTAGCCCATATTCTCGTGGGTCAGCGCGGTGCGCATATGGCCCCATTCGGGATAGGTTTCGGGCGCAGTATCCAGCAGCGGGTTGACCGTCATCGTCCAGTTATAGCGCCGCACGGGTGATCCGTGCTGCAACTTCATTAGAAACTTTAGAGCCCGATCAAAAATGCCCTTTTCATGGGCCAAAGGCACGGGCGCGTGCCATTCGTGAAAGTTCATGCCGATGTTGAAATCAAGCGACCAATCGGCCTGTGTTGTCACCATGCCCGCATCTACCCATAGCGTGCCTTCGCGTTCGTCTTGCAGGGTAAAGTCACCTTGGGTCTGGCGGCTGATGTATTCCATTGGCCCATATGGCAGGGTGGATTCGTCAAGAAAGGTGAACTTCTGGTCAATGCCAAGCGGGCGGTTGATCCAGTGCCAGCGGTTGCCATCCTTGGACAGCGAAAACCACTGCGGGTATTCGCGCGCTTTGGTTTCCATGATAAGTTCCAGCAAATCCCATCCTGCCAGCGTCATATGCGGCAGGGATTGGCATCGCAGCGGATCACGGGCTAGCACGCGCGCGCGGTCGCGCATCTCGCTTAGGTAATGCTCGTCCACGTCAAAGGTTTTTTCGAACACCGACCCTTTGCGCCCCGGCACATGCGGCTCCATATTGACCGAATACATGTAATCGTCGCGGTCAAACGGGAACGGAAATCGGCGGATCGCGGCGGGAGAGTTGCGATAGGTGAAATCGTCGCAATAGGTCTCGTCCCGGAAAAAGTCATCAAAGCCGTATTTGAAATCAAGGCTCATCGCGCGCTCCTATCGGTCTATTACCAGCGCCTTGCCAGTGAAACGGCTGACGCAGGGCATGATTTTGGTGTTGCTGGCCACTTCATCGGGTGACAGCCAATGGTCGCGGTGGTCAATATGGCCGTCGCAGCGGATGACGTTGGTCTCGCACTGCCCGCAAGCCCCGCCACGGCACAGGTATGGCGCATCGACGCCAGCGGCTTCCATCGCCTCTAGCAAGGATTGCGTGGGGCCAACTGAAATGGTCTTGCCAGATGCAGCAAGTTCCACATCAAATCGGTCGCCCGTGGCAGGGGCGGTGAATTCTTCGAAATGCACGGCATGTTCGGGCAGGCCTGCCGCCGCGGCCGTGGCGCGCACCCAGTTGAGCATACCCTTTGGCCCGCAGCAGTATAGATGCGTGCCAATCGGTTGGCGCGCCATAATATCGGCCAAAGGCATTTGCTGGCCCATTTCGTCAAAGTATAGGTTCACCCTGTCGCC
>CAXNJD010000118.1:0-5162 GCA_964202545.1 Cypionkella sp. | reverse complement strand
TTAAGGAGACTATCATGGAACTAGAAGCAGCAGCAGCACTTGGCAAATTCTTCGGCGCTGGTTTGGCCGCCATTGGTTCGGGCATTGCCGCAGTTGGCGTTGGTAACATCGCTGCAAACTTCTTGGCAGGCGCACTGCGCAACCCATCGGCAGCAGGTTCGCAAACCGCGACGCTGTTCATCGGTTTGGCATTTGCCGAAGCTTTGGGGATCTTCGCGTTCCTCGTGGCTTTGTTGTTGATGTTCGCAGCATAACTCTGGCCATCTTTCGGAAATGTGGGGGGAGGCGCTGTGCGCCCCCCCTGCATGACGTAGGAATCTGGCGGGGGACGCAATGAGCACAACAACAACCGAAGTCGCAGGCGCGGCGCACGACGCAGCAAAGGCAGGAATGCCGCAGCTGGATATTACGACCTTTCCAAACCAGATTTTCTGGCTGTTGGTCACGCTGGTCACGATTTACCTGATCTTGTCGCGTGTGGCTTTGCCGCGCATTGGCGGCACACTGGCCAATCGTAAAGGCACTATTTCGGCAGATTTGGCGGCGGCGGAAGAGCTAAAGCAAAAGGCCGTGGCTGCAGAGGCCGCCTATAACGAGGCGCTGGCATCTGCGCGTAGTGAGGCGGCCAAGATTATCGCGGCAGCCAAGGCGGAAATTCAGGCAGACCTGAACAGCGCCGTTGCCAAGGCTGATGCCGAGATTGCGGCTAAAACCGCTGAATCTGCGGGGCGCATTGACGAAATTCGTGCGGGCGCAATGGCCGCTGTGGAAGCTGTGGCCAAAGACACTGCTGCCGAATTGGTGGGCGCTTTGGGCGGGACGGCGGATGCATCGGCGATTTCTGCTGCTGTCGCTGCGCGTTTGAAAGGGTAATGCGATGAAACTGAAACTTGCCCTTATTTTGACGATCACGGCCAGCCCCGCGCTGGCGGCTTCTGGGCCGTTCTTCTCGCTTTACAACACCAACTTTGTTGTGCTGCTGGGTTTTTTGGTCTTTGTCGGCATTCTGGTTTGGAAAAAGGTTCCAGCCCTGCTGGGCGGGCTTTTGGACAAGCGTGCCCTACAAATCAAGGCTGATCTGGACGAGGCACGCGCGCTACGGGACGAAGCCAAGGCATTGCTGGCCAGCTATGAGCAGAAGCAAAAAGACGTGACCGAGCAGTCGGAGCGTATTGTTGCCAGTGCCAAGGACGAGGCGAACGCCGCAGCGGCAACCGCCAAGGACGATTTGGCCCAATCGATTGCGCGCCGTATGGTCGCGGCAGGCGATCAAATCGCATCGGCCGAGGCAGCAGCGATTGCCAAGGTGCGCAACCAAGCGATCACTGTGGCCGTTGCCGCAGCGGGTGAAGTGCTGGCCAAGCAATCCACTGCCACTAGCGCCAGCGCATCGATTGATGCCGCGATTGCTGTGGTTGATGCCAAGTTTCACTAAACGGCAGCTAAAGAATTGAAAAAGGCCCAAGGAAAATATTGGGCCTTTTACTTTTTGTTATTGCAAGGGCTATTGGGTTGGACGGATGATGATTTCCACGCGGCGGTTTTGCGCGCGCCCTGCATCTGTCAGGTTCGAGGCAACAGGTGCATCTTCGCCCCGTCCCATTGTGGCCACGCGGCCTGCTGGCACGCCGTTGTTCACCAGCACATTTGCCACAGATGCCGCACGGCGCTGCGACAGGTCTTGGTTCAGCGCGGCGCTGCCGACATTGTCAGTATGGCCAATGACTTCAATCCGGCTGGCGGGATAGTCAATAAGGTTGGCAGCTACGGCGCGCAGATCTGATGTTAGATCGGGGCGCAGCGCGGCGCTGCCTGTGGCGAACAGCACATCTTGCGGCATGTTCACAATCAAACGATCGCCCGCGTTGGTGACCGAAATGTTGGAATTGCCGATAGATTGACGCAGATCGGCGGCTTGTTTATCCAGTGTCGCGCCAATGGCTGCGCCCACGGCGCTGCCGAATGCGCCCGCAATGACGGTATTCTTCAAGCGGTCATCTTTGCTGGTGGCACCAAGGAATGCGCCAAGTACACCGCCCACAACTGCACCATTTGCCATGCGGGTTTGCCCGTTGCTGGGTGCGGGGCCGGGAGTGCAAGCGGTTAACCCAACAGCGGATGCCAAGGTAAGCGCAAGTATGGAAGGTGTCTTCATTTTCTGCCTCTGGTTGTCGCAGGCTTTTTGCCCTACGGGCAGAATACACCGTTAGGCTGCCTTTGGGCCACTATTTTAGCGCGTCGCGGCGATTTCTTGCGCATCCGCGATGACAGATTCGTGCGCGAGCATCGCCCGCTTCAGTGGCAGGCCCCAGTGATAGCCGCCCAATTCGCCGCTTGCGCGCAGGACGCGGTGGCACGGGATGAGCAGGCTAATTGGATTGCGCCCCACCGCGCTGGCCGCAGTCCGCACGGCGCGGGGTGCGCCTGCGGCGGCGGCGATTTGGGTATAGCTGGTGACATGGGCAGGCGGGATACGTAGGAGGGCTTCCCACACCTTTATATTCAGCGGGCTGCCCATCAGGTGCAGCGCGCCGCCACGGCCAGCCAGCGCGCTGCGCCCCAAATCGCCTGCGCGCAAGTCGGGTGTATAGCTGGCCTTTGGCCAGCGGGCCTGCAAATCAGCCATCGCCCAATCTGCCCCCTTTTCGGCAGCAAAACCAAGCCCGCAAATACCGCGATCTGTGGCCATCACCAAGGCGGGGCCAAAGGCGCTGTCCATCCAATCCCAGCCAATCTGCAGACCTGCGCCTGCCCGCGCATATTCGCCGGGCGTCATCGCCTCCCACGTTAGGAACATATCATACAGGCGGGATGCGCCAGAAAGGCCCGTTTCAGTTGCGGTGGCAAGGGTGGTAAAGCGCTGCGCCAGCAGGGTGCGGGCATGGCCAAGGGCCAGATATTGCTGATAGCGCTGGGGCGACACGCCAACCCATGCGGAAAACACCCGCTGAAAATGCGCCTCGGATAGGCCCATCCTCGCGGCAAGTTCGGGTAGGGTCAGCGCGCGCGGGGCGGCATCGATAATTGCCAGCGCGCGGGCGATCAGGCTGTAGTGATAGGGGGTCTGTGGCTGTGTCATTGGGTAAAACTAAACGCCCAGAGCCGCAAAAGCGACCCGAAACTTGCGCAAAACCCTTGCGCGAGCGGGCAGGGCGGGGCAAAAGATGTTATGGTGAAGCAGCTTGATTATGCCGCGCTGACGCGCATTTTTGAAACCTTCGAGGCGGGCGAAGCCGAACCGAAGGGAGAATTGCATCATACCAACGCCTATACGTTGCTGGTGGCGGTCGCGCTATCGGCGCAGGCAACAGATGTTGGCGTGAATAAGGCGACCCGCGCCCTGTTCGAGGTGGTCGATACCCCGCAAAAGATGCTGGATTTGGGCGAGGCGGGCCTTATCGAGCATATCAAAACTATTGGCCTGTTTCGATCTAAGGCGCGCAACGTGATGAAGATGGCGCGGGTTTTGGTGGATGACTATGGCGGCGTGGTACCCTCATCCCGCGCGGCGCTGCAAAGCCTGGCTGGCGTGGGGCGCAAAACGGCGAATGTTGTTTTGAACATGTGGTTTCAATTGCCCGCGCAGGCGGTGGATACGCATATTTTGCGTGTGGGCAACCGCACGGGCATTGCAGTGGGGCGCGATGAGGTGGCCGTTGAGCGCGCGATCGAAGACCATATCCCCGCAAGATTTCAACACCACGCGCACCACTGGCTAATTCTGCACGGGCGGTATATCTGCACCGCACGCGCGCCCAAATGCAGCATCTGCACGATTGCAGCTGACTGCCTGTTTACGGAGAAAACTTTATGAAGCGGTATCAGGTTGTCGGGATCGGCAATGCGATTGTCGATGTGTTCACGCAGGCGAACGATACGTTCCTTGAGATGATGGGCATTGAAAAAGGCATCATGCAACTGGTCGAGCGTGAGCGCGGCGAAATGCTGTATGGCGCGATGGAAAACCGCGTGCAGGCGGCAGGCGGATCGGTGGCCAATACGCTGGCGGGCCTTGGCAGCCTTGGGCTGACCACGGGGTTTATCGGGCGCGTGCATGATGATGCGCTGGGGCGGTTTTATGCGCAGACCATGGCGGGCGGCGGCACAGATTTTGTCAACGCGCCTGTCGCGGGCGGCGAATTGCCCACATCGCGCAGTATGATTTTTGTGGCGCCTGATGGCGAGCGTTCGATGAACACTTATCTGGGGATTTCTTCGGAACTTGGGCCTGATGATGTGGCAGATGATGTGGCGGGGAACTGCGACTATCTGTTCCTTGAAGGGTATTTGTATGACAAGCCAGCGGGCAAACAGGCGTTTGAGCGTGCGGCGAAACTGTGCCGCGCTGGCGGGGGAATGGCGGGCATTGCCCTGTCTGACCCGTTCTGCGTAGACCGCCACCGCGCCGATTTTCGCACGCTGGTCCGCGATTTGGATTATGTGATTGGCAATGAGCATGAATGGTCTAGCCTATACGAGACAGACTTGGACAGCGCCTTAAAACAGGCGGCGCAAGACGCGGGCACTGTTGTTTGCACGCGGTCGGGCGACGAGGTGATTGTGCTGCGCGGGGTCGAAAAGGTGCATGTTCCCGTTCATCGCGTCGTGCCTGTGGATGCCACGGGCGCGGGCGATCAGTTCGCTGCGGGGTTTTTGTATGGGCTTGTCACGGGGGCCGATTTGGCCACGGCGGGCCGTATGGGCTGCGTGGCTGCGGCAGAGGTTATCAGCCATTTCGGTGCGCGGCCAGAGGCCGACATGCGCGCGCTGTTTGCCGCGCAGAATTTCGCATAAGGACAGATTATGGATTACAGTAAATCAGGTAACGCCAAGGCCGTTAAGGGCCAACCCAAGCATAAAGTGGGTGTCAAAGGACTGGGGGCCGAGAAAAGCCCAACCGGCGGACGGCCTAGCAAGGAAGATTTGCTGGCGAAGTTAAAGGCGGCGGCAGAGGCGAAGAAAGCGGAATAATCACCGCACCGCCTGAAATCCTGCATCCTGCAGACTGCAATCGCGTATCACGTCTGCGCCGCAACGGCGGGGGGTTAGGGATTTATCCAAACAAATCCGCGCTTCTTGGATCATGTCTGATTTGCAAGTGATGGTGATTGCGTCGCGGGAAAGCGTTGGGTTGGCCTCGATAAATGCGTCTTCGATCACCG
>CAXNJD010000117.1:0-5188 GCA_964202545.1 Cypionkella sp. | reverse complement strand
TGTTTGCCGCGCAGGACGAAGCGTATCGCCGCAAAATCTTGCCCCCCGGACCCGTGCGCGTGGCGATCGAGGCAGGAGTGAGGCAGGGCTGGGATCGCTGGCTTTTGGGCGAGCGCGGCAAGTTCGGGCGCGAGGCCTTTGTCGGAATGACCAGCTTTGGCGCATCTGCCCCAGCCGAAGTGTTGTATAAGCAGTTTGGGATAACTGCAGAGGCGGCGGTTACAGCTGCCAAGGCGCTGCTGTAATTGGCCTGATAAAAGGGGGCTTTGCCCAAGCTTGCGAAGGAACTTCGCAAGTATCGCTGCTCTCATCCCTAGGATATTTTTGGAGTTAGGAAGGAACAGACAAGCTGCTTGCTTCCTAACTCTTCAAATATCCTCGGGGGGGTGAGCGATGCGAGGGGGGCGCAAAGCCCCCCTACTTCCCCCGCAGCATGCCCCAAATCGGCATAAACCCCTTTGTCACCACAGGGATAAGCGCCGCGCCCAAGATCACGCCGATAATGCCGTCGAAAAACGCGGTCACGGCCCATGCCGTAAACCCAGCAGTTGCTGCGGGGACGGCGGCGGCGGCAAGGTCTGCCATGTGGTGAATTGTTGTGTAGGGCCATGTCCAGACATGCGTGACTTCTAGCCCATGCACCACGATGCTGCCGCCGACCCAAAGCATCGCCGCTGTGCCGACGACCGACAGAAAGGTCATCACGCGGGGCATGGCCAGCACAAGGCCTCGACCAAAAGCACGGGCGGGTGCAGTGCGGCGATTGGCGGCCATATGCAGGCCGATATCATCCATCTTCACAATCAGCGCCACCGCGCCGTAAACCACCGCAGTTATCAGCGCACCGACGATGGCCAGTGTCACGGCTTCCAGCCACAGCGCTCCATCGGGGATAGTCGACAAGGCAATGGTCATAATTTCCGCCGACAGAATAAAATCGGTCTTGATTGCGCCCGCGATCTTTTCTTCCTCAAGATGGGCAGCATCTCCCGTATCGTGATCGGCAGCGACATCGGCATCGGCATGCGGCGCAAAGGCGTGCAGCAGTTTTTCTGCCCCTTCAAAGCACAAATAGGCCCCGCCCAGCATCAGCAGTGGGGTGATAACAACTGGCGCAAAATAGTTGAGAGCGAGCAAGGCAGGCAACAGCAGAACCAGTTTATTCTTCAAACTGCCCTTAGCGATGCGCCAAATGATCGGCAGTTCGCGTTCGGCGGCAAAGCCATGCACATATTTTGGCGTCACCGCAGCATCGTCAATCACCACCCCCGCCGCCTTGGCCCCTGCCTTGGCCGCCGCCGCCGCAATATCATCAACCGAAGCCGCCGCCACTTTGGCAATGGCTGCCACGTCATCCAACAGGGCTAAAAGTCCGCTCATATCTTCACCTCGCTTTGCGCAAGGCTATGGCAAGGGCCGGCTAATGCCAAGCGCGCACTGCGCGGTCTGTTTCGGCAGCATCATTGCAAAACGCCCAAAGCCTTAATCGTCTTTTCCCCTGCGCGACAATCATCTATCCTTGCGCCAAACCAGCACGGTTGCGCAGTGTGCTGCGCAATATGGCGGGGCATGACACAATGGTTGCTTTTCCAACCTTCGTCCCGAATGGGCAGAAGCGTTAGTATTGCCGCCGCACGAAAGGGCCAAAATGACAAATTTAGAGGCGGCCTGGGTGGCTGGGTTGATTTTTGCCGCGATTATGGCCGATTTCGCATTTAACGGTGGCAGTGCCAGTCTGTTTTTGGTCTTTAAGCTGCTGGATTTGGTCGATTATCTGAAGTTTTGGGAATAGGCTGCGCTTTGGGCGTTGAATATTGCCGCAAAATGTGATGTCAGCGCGATTATACGCCCCCCAACATGCGGCCCCGCATCCGTAATGGTGCCGCGCCTTGATCAGGAGAGTTCCATGGCTGTAAAAGTTGCCATCAACGGATTTGGCCGCATTGGCCGTAACGTATTGCGCGGCATCATTGAATCGGGGCGCACCGATATCGAGGTTGTGGCCATAAATGATCTGGGTCCAGTGGAAACCAACGCGCATTTGCTGCGCTTTGATTCGGTGCACGGCCGCTTTCCTGCAACCGTGACCACGGGGCCAGATTGGATTGACGTGGGCCGTGGCCCCATCCGCGTGACCGCCCTGCGCAACCCTGCCGAACTGCCTTGGGCAGATGTGGATGTGGTCTTGGAATGCACTGGTATTTTCACCAGCAAAGAAAAATGCCAAGCGCATTTGGAAAACGGATCAAAGCGAGTGCTGATTTCAGCCCCCGGCGATAATGCCGATAAAACCATTGTTTACGGTGTGAACCACGGCACGCTGACACGCGAGGATATCGTTGTGTCCAACGCCAGCTGCACCACAAATTGCCTGTCGCCCGTGGCCCAAGTGCTGCACTCGGCCATTGGCATCACGCGCGGATTTATGACCACAATCCACAGCTATACGGGCGATCAACCCACGCTCGATACCATGCACAAAGACCTGTACCGCGCCCGCGCGGCAGCCCTGTCGATGATCCCAACCAGCACGGGGGCGGCAAAGGCCGTGGGTCTGGTTTTGCCTGAATTGAAGGGCAAACTCGACGGTGTGGCCATTCGCGTTCCAACGCCCAATGTTTCGGTTGTTGATTTGGTGTTCGAGGCGTCCCGCGCGACCACGATTGACGAGGTGAACGCCGCCATTCGCGCGGCCGCCGATGGCCGCCTAAAAGGGATTTTGGGCTATACCGACCAGCCCAATGTGTCATCCGATTTCAACCACGACCCGCATTCATCGGTGTTCCATATGGATCAGACCAAGGTTTTGGATGGTACAATGGTGCGCATTCTGTCTTGGTATGACAATGAATGGGGCTTTTCCAATCGTATGGCAGATACAGCCGTGGCGATGGGCAAGCTGATTTAAGGCAGTTTGGGTGCATAGGCAGCAGGGGGCGCTCGCGCCCCCTCGCGCGTTCGCGCTCACCCCCTGAGGATATTTTCAAAAAAGAGAAGTGTTAAAGCGGCGTCAAACCCTGCGCCATGCGCGCTGCGGCTACGCGGTAATGGGTGGCTGATTTCATCAGCCGCGCTTCAGTTTCTGCGGGGTCAAGTTGGCGGATTATCTTGGATGGCGCGCCAACAACCAATGAATAATCCGGAATTTCCTTGCCCTCGGTGATCAGCGCCCCTGCCCCGATGATGCAGAACCGCCCCACACGCGCGCCATTCATTACTGTGGCGTTCATGCCAATAAGTGAACCCTCGCCAATAGTGCAGCCGTGCAGCAACGCCTTGTGGCCGATGGTGCAATTTGGGCCGATGTCCAAAGGATAGCCAATATCGGTGTGTAGCACGCAATTTTCCTGCACGTTGCTGCCTGCGCCCACAATGATGCGTTCATTATCGCCGCGCAGGGCCGCGCCGAACCAAATATTCGCGCCCGCCCCGAGCGTGACCGCGCCAATCAGCACCGCCGTTTCAGCAACCCAAGCGTCCGCACCAATTTCTGGCGCGATTCCATCCAAAGCATAGATCATCGCGTCTCAAACTCCTTATTCAATGCGCGCACAAAGTCGGCCAAATGGGGCTGGCGGTCGCGGCGCATCCGCTCGGCCTGCAAAATAGTGGTTAACTCGACAAAGGCCGCGTCAATATCGCGGTTAATGATGACATAGTCATATTCCGCCCAATGGCTGATTTCACTTTGCGATTTCTGCATGCGCCCTGCGATAACGTCGTCACTGTCTTGCCCGCGCCCGCGCAGGCGCGAGTCAAGTTCTGCAATCGACGGCGGCAGGACGAACACCGACACCACATCGCGCCCCAAGGCCGAATTGCGAATTTGTTGGCCGCCCTGCCAATCAATATCAAAAATTGTATCACGTCCTGCAGCCATTGCCGCCTCGACAGGCGCGCGCGGGCTGCCATAAAGGTTGCCAAACACCTCGGCATGTTCAAGCATAGCGCCCGCGCGGGTCATGTCTTGAAATTCGGTTCGGGATTTAAAGTAGTATTCGCGCCCGTCCACTTCGCCCGCGCGGGGAGCGCGCGTGGTGGCCGACACCGAAAAGCGCAAGCTGGTGTCCCAGTCCATTAAACGCCGCGCCAGCGTGGATTTTCCCGCACCAGAGGGCGAGGAAAGGATAAGCAAAAGCCCTTTGCGCAGCGAACTACCTTGATGTGTTGCCATAAAACCGCCCCCCGCACTACGCCCTTAGCTTTGCTTAAATCCAAGGGGCGCGCGCAGGTCAAGGCCACCAGATGCCCCCGCGTTTACCAAAGATTCAGATTTTCCACAAATGCTCTACGCATTCGTATAGTAATGGACATGTTCGGCATAGAATTTCCTAACCCTTTTCCAAAGGCCCAGAAGGGGCCGCACTTACCGCCAAACCAAGCCCCACCTACCACGCCAGAGGCCCCAAATGTTTTTTGAATTCCCCAAGATCGGCGCATCGATGCAAGATGCTTTGGCAGACCCTGCGGCCATCCCCTGCCTGCAAATTCTGCGCGGTTATTGGGAAGGGTTACGCTTGGACGGCGCACTGCCCCTGCGCGAAAAGGTCAGCCCGAACGGTTTGGGTGGGGCGATTGAGAATTGCTTTATCGTAGAGCGGATCGCCGCAGGCATTGGCCGATTTCGCGTGGCGGGCAGCGCGGTGGGCGATGTCATTGGCATCGATCCACGCGGCATGCCGCTGACCATGCTGCTGGAACCTGTGGCGCGCGGCACTTTAACCCGTGTTTTGGAAGATGTGTTTACGTCGGCCACTGCGTTGGACATCACCTTAGAGGGCGAGCGCGGCATTGGCCGCCCACATCTTGCCGCGCGGATGATCTTGCTGCCCATTCGCGGCGCGCAGGGCGAATATCACCAAGCCATTGGCGCGCTGGCGCTTTCGGGCAACATCGGGCGCACGCCGCGCCGTTTTGGCATCACGCGCATGCGCAGCGAAGCACTGGACGCGCCCGCTGGATTTGTCATGGCAAAGCCAATGCAACTGTCCACCCGCCTGCCCGATATCGCCGCCAGCGCGCCCGAAACCGCGCGCAGCCATTTGCGCCTTGTGCATTCGCGCGACTAAGGCGGCAAATCAAGGGTGCTTTGCCTGCCACTGCGGTTCTAGGCAATACTCATACAGCTAAGGCAGTACAGACCGTCTGCCTGCTTCCTTGCTCTACAAATATCCACAGGGGGTGAATT
>CAXNJD010000116.1:0-5195 GCA_964202545.1 Cypionkella sp. | reverse complement strand
TAAGTTAAACCTCTTCGATCCGTAGCACGACGGGCGCGCCAACCATCACACCCGTAGGTGAAAAGCGCGCAACCGCTGTGTTGATGTCGGCGCGGGTGGCTTTGTGCGTGACGATCAGTACAGTCGCCTCGGATCCTTCGTGGCTGTATTGGCGCATTTGGTCAATTGACACGCCCGCCTCGCCCAAAGCCGTGGCGATTTTGGCCAATGCACCAGGTTTGTCCAGCAGCGTCATGCGCAGATAATGGGCAGCAGCGGTTGCCGATGTGGCTGGAATGGGTTTGCGTAGGGTAGTGGCGGGTTGGCCGAAGGTGGGCAGGCGCAAGCCGCGCGCAATATCAATCACATCGCCCATCACAGCGCTGGCGGTGGGGCCAGCGCCTGCGCCCGCGCCGCGCATGACGATCTGACCCACACGGTCGCCTTCCAGCACCACCATATTCGTGCCGCCCACCAACTGGCCCAAGGGCGAGGTGGATGGCACAAGGCAGGGCGTCATGCGCTGTTCCAGCCCGCGCCCCGACATTTGGGCCACGCCTAAGAGTTTGATTTTATAGCCCATATCTTCGGCAAGGCGGATATCGTCGATGGAAATCGCACCGATGCCTTCCAGTTCCACAGCATCAAAAGCAACTTCCGTGCCAAAGGCAATTGATGCCAGCAACGACAGTTTATGCCCTGCATCAATGCCGCCCACGTCCAAATTTGGGTCTGCTTCCAGATAGCCTAGTTGGCGCGCCTCTTCAAAAACGGTTTCGTAAGGCAGGCCAGCGCTTTGCATCCGCGTCAGGATATAGTTGCAGGTGCCGTTCATCACACCCATCACGCGGCGAATCTGATTGCCTGCCAACCCTTCAGTCAGCGCCTTGATCACAGGAATACCGCCTGCAACTGCGGCTTCGAACCTAATGACGCGGCCAGCGGATTCGGCAGCCAGAGCAAGAGCTTGGCCGTGATGGGCCAGCAGCGCCTTGTTGGCGGTGACAATATCTTTGCCCGCCGCAATGGCGGCAAGGCTTGCGTCATAGGCCGCACCATCATGCCCGCCCATAACTTCGACAAAGACATCCACGTCATCGCGTTTTGCCAGCGCTACGGGGTCTGCCTCCCACGCATAAGAGGACAGATCGGCATCGCGGTTTCGTGTGCGGTCGCGCGCGCTGACAGCTGTGATTTCAATGCGGCGGCCCGTACGGGCGGCGATCAAATCGGCATGATCTTGCACGATTTTTACAACGCCAATGCCAACAGTACCAAGACCCGCAAGTCCTAGGCGCAGGGGGGGATTTTGTGCGGGAAGTGTTGACATATCAGGCCCTCTTAAACTTGCCCCCTGTTAGCGCATGGCGGCCGAGGGTGCAACGGCGCGGGGCTTTGCCGCGCCTATTGCGCGCGTAATTCTTCGGCGCTTGCACGCAGGGCGTCACCCTTTTCCTCAAGGCTTGCGCCGTTTGATTTGGCAACTGCGACATTCACGGCGGCTAACTCGGCGGGGGTTAGATAGGCTGGGCGGGGCAGGATCTGTTCAGGCGCGGTCGCATCGACCTGCGGAAATTCCGCGCAGGCAGTCAGCAAAATGACAATGGTTAGGGTGCGGATCATGGCTGCACCCTAACCATTGCTTGGCCCAAAGATCAATGCAGGCGTTTGGATTTGCCCACGTATCAATGCGCGGGTTTTATAAACGTGCCGTTGCGGAGTTCGCGCATAGCTTGCTGCAATTCTTCTTGGGTGTTCATTACAATAGGGCCGTGCCATGCCACAGGTTCGGCGATGGGCGCGCCAGAAATCAGCAAGAATCGCACGCCATCATCGCCAGCGCGCACGACCACTTCGTCACCTTTGCCAAATTCAATCAAGGTGCGGTTGCCCGATAGATCGCGGATGTTCAGCTCTTCGCCGCGATATTCCTTTTCGGTCAATACACCGCGCGGGGGGGCGCTGTCTTCAAACTTTGCAGCGCCTTCAAACACATAGGCAAATGCAGCGCGGCGCGTGTCCACCTTAAAACTGCGCTTTTTGTTTGGCGGCACATAGATGTCCAAATACTGCGGATCGGCAGCGATGCCATCAACGGGGCCCGTTTTGCCCCAGAAACTGCCGACAATTACTTTGACCACTGTGCCATCATCTTCCAAAAGTTCAGGAATATCGCCGCCGCGCACATCCTGATAGCGGGGCTTAGTCATTTTCAATTCGCGCGGCAGGTTGGCCCAAAGTTGAAAGCCATGCATTTGCCCCTGACCGTTACCTTTGGGCATTTCTTGGTGCAGAATGCCGCTGCCGGCTGTCATCCATTGCACATCGCCGCCCTTGAGCGTGCCGCGATTGCCCAGACTGTCGCCATGATCGACAGCGCCTGCCAAAACATAGGTTATGGTTTCAATGCCGCGGTGCGGATGCCACGGAAAGCCCGCACGATAATCGGACGGGTGATCGCCGCGAAAATCGTCAAACATCAAAAATGGGTCGAGCCGGGTGGGGTCGCCAAAGCCAAAGGCGCGGTGCAAATGCACGCCCGCGCCTTCGATATGCGGCGTGGCCAGCGAGGTTGATTTTACGGGGCGAAAAGACATCGGTCACCTATCTGATTGCGCGCCCAAAGATCGGGCTGACTTAACGCAACAGCTAGGGCCGATGTGCCGCTAGGGCAAGAGCGTGCCTTGCCAATTTAATGCGCGAAATTGCACAGCATCGGCGCACTTACAGCTCGCATGCAACTGCAACCGAACCTGCACCAACAACGTTGTTGGAAAAGCAAACTCTTGGCACAAAACGTGGGCGCACGGTTGCCATCGTTTCAATGTCGCGCTCGGTAAACCACCCGGTCGAAGATTCGCCCAAAAGATCTGCGGCCATCGCAGCAGTGAATTTGGGCTGCCAGCGCATCCGCGATTCCACAACGATAATGTTGTCGCCATCCAACATAGCGGGAATTTGGCCAGCGATCTCGGCGATGGTATCATTCGTCCATTCTGGCATCCGCAATGGGTCTGATGAAATTGACCACACCATATTGACTTGGCCATCGTCGGCTTCATCTTCGCCATCGGTGAAGGTTACACTTGTGACGCGGATAATTGCAGCAGAAGTTCCATAATTGGTGACATTCAACGTTCCGGGCACTTCGGCGGCATAGTTGAACACGCGCACAAAACTTTTTGCATAGTTCGGCACAATTTGCGCGCGCTCGCGCGAGATGATGTCGGCAATGGTATAGGTTGCCTTCTGCGCAAGGTTTTTGGTGCGGTACGCGTCCCAATAGACATTAAAGAAAATGAACATCAGCGACATGACAGGCAGGATCAGCACCGCTTCGACAGCCATGCTGCCGCGCGTTTCGGAGAAGAAATTACGAATGGCATGAAGGGCGCGTTGCATAATCAAATCCTATCGGGGTTCATTCACAAAGGCTGTGGTGGCGATCAGGCGAAATTCATTGCCCTCCTGATTCTCAAGGCTAATTTGGTTGGCGGTCGTTGGAAAAAAGTAATCTTGCACAAGGCAGGCGCGCACTAAGACCAGATCATTTGCAGCGCCCGGCTGGAACAAAAGCACGGGCGCAATGTTGCTGGCGCGGTTTACACAAAGGTCTGTAAGGTTTGGAACTGTGACAATGCCTGTTGTAGACGTGCTGCGCACTGTCAATTCAAGCGTTAGGTTTTCTGCGCAATCTTCCAGCACATTCAGGCGGTTGCAAATCCGTGTGCGCAATTCTGCAACTGTTGGGTTGGCAATTTGACCCAGCCGGAGTTCACGTACTGTCATATCCAGCGCGCGATCCAGCGCAGTTTTGCGCAGGCTAACCATCGACGATTCGCCTGCCGCGAGCAATATTGACATGGCAATTGGCATGATCGTGATGAATTCAATGCTGGCGCTGCCGTTTTCGCGCGACAGGCAGTGTTTTAGCTTTGATAGGGCGCGCATGTGCATCTTCTTTACTGTGTAAGGGTCAATTGTGCGATGTTCGACGCGATCATCCGCAAGGTGGAACGGATGTTGCCAGTTTGGACTTGAAACACATGCGCGCTAGATGTGGCGCAACCTGTGTAAATGGGTGTCGCAAGGTTTGCGTTTGCATTGTGCAGCGTTTGTGCCGCATTGGTCGCGGTGACTGTACCAGACCCCGGCGCGCGCAGCATATAGATCAACACGCCCTGTTGCTTGGCCGCAGCGCAAAGCGCAGCAAAGTTTGCGCGGTCTTGTACGGGGTCGCGCACCACATAGGTGAACTTTTCAACCAATGCAGGCCATGTGTTGGTTGTGTTTGTCACAGGGCTGAAGGGCGCCATATGCAATTGGCGGATCAGCGTAAACATTGTGATTTGCGACATGACTTCGCGCCACGTCAGTCGCACGGGCGCACCACCGCCGGGGTGTTGATAGGGCGCTGCCATCCATTGTGCACGTTCTATCGGGAGCTCAGGGTTGACAACCCGACCATAGGTTACCCAATAAGGGCGGGTTGGGTCTGGCGCGTTTGCGTGAAATACCGAAAGGCGCACGGGCTGTGTGGCCGTCGCAGCCCCAGGCGTGCGCCAAATGGTCGAGGGGGTATCACTCAAGAACTCTGGCCGAATTTCACGCGACCATTGACCGCCGTTCAGTTGAGTAGGATCGCTAGAATATGTCGAAAACGCATTATTTGTCATGAAAATAAGCACTTTCATGGTGTCTTCTGCGGTGTAATCGCGCGGGCGACCAGCGGTCGGGGCGGGCGAGGAACCTTCTGCTCTTTGTTCTGTGATCAGGGGCCGCAGGCTTGGGTCAAGGGCTGCCAAAGACCATTTCAGCCCACCTGTCGTATCGACGGGACTGCCCAAGGCATAGCTTGTTGTCACGATCGCGTTCAACTTGTTGTTGATCGTGTTTGAGGCCGTCGCGCTGACGGGGCGCGCAACCTGCACGCCGATTAGGGGTGTATTGCCTGTGACGGCCAATGCATTCAACTGCCTTTGGCAGCTGCCCCCACCGTTCCCGATGGCTGCAGCTTCGGTTGTCGCATTAAAGGGCATGTTTTGAAATTCGATTGTTTGATAGTCTGTTCCGCCATAGGCAGTGCCGGTCATCATGATGGGCCAGCTCCAGATATAGGGATCGGTATAGTTGATCCCCAATTCGCCCCGTTCTGCCTGCGAAAAATTCAGGCAAGTGCGGGCGTTTGTGGTGCTGAAGGGCGGTTTATGGGTGTC
>CAXNJD010000115.1:0-5205 GCA_964202545.1 Cypionkella sp. | reverse complement strand
CCGCCCTTGCCGCCTATGCCCAAATGCAAACCACGCCGATTGCGCCTGATCTACTGAACCGCCTGAAAGACCCCATCATTGATGGCCTGAACGAGGCGGTGAAAGCCGATAGTTTTGCCATGGCCAGTGGGATGCTAGAGGCGATGATGGACGGGATTGACCCCGCCACCGTGCAGCGCCTGCCTGCCATTTTTGGCGCGGTCACTTTGGAATCTATCCAGACCCGATATGCCACGGACTATCCCGCCCCAAGTGGGGTTTGGGTTTTGGCCGTCTCGAATGATGCAGGCGCGCTGCCTGGCGCTTGCGTGATTACCGCCCCGCGTGAGGTGCTGGGTTGCCCTTAATCGCGCAGCGGCTTGGAAAACCACGCAGGCCGCGTTAGGGTGGCGCAGATAATCAGGCGCAAAAGGGGCGATCATGGGTTTGCAATATTTACACACTATGGTGCGTGTTTTGGATTTGGATAAATCCATCGCGTTTTACAAGCTTTTGGGCCTGCACGAAACGCGTCGCTATGACAACGAAGGTGGACGTTTTACCTTGGTGTTTCTGGCCCCCGAAGGCCAGCCCGAATGCCCAGTCGAGCTGACCTATAACTGGGACGGAGATACCGCATTGCCCAGCGACAGTCGTCATTTCGGCCATTTGGCCTATGGCGTGGATGATATTTATGCCACTTGCGCGCATTTGGCGGCGAACGGCGTTGTCATCAACCGCCCGCCCCGCGATGGGCGCATGGCCTTTGTGCGCAGCCCCGATAATGTGTCGATTGAACTGCTGCAAAACGGCGAGGCGCTGCCATCAGCAGAGCCTTGGGCCTCTATGGGCAATACAGGCCATTGGTAGGCGTTAAAACCGCCACAGGCTGAACAAATCAGGCCCAATTTGGCGGCTTTCTATCAGGCGCGGGCGGGATGCATCTGCCAGTTTGGGCAGGCCTAAATCTGCAATACTTGGCAGACCCGCCCCGCCAATGGCCAGCCCTGCGGTGTAAAGGGCGATCTGGTCGACAAGCTGCGCGCGCAAAAGCGCCGCAGCCAGCCCGCCGCCCCCTTCGCACAAGATGCGCGTGATACCTTGCGCCGCCAGCGCAGCCATACCCGCGCGCAGATCTAATTGGCTATTTTGCAAGGGTGTTTCGATCAGCTTGGCCCCAACCTCTGCCCAAGCCTGCCGTGCAGCCATGGGCGCATTTTGCCCATGCAGCAGCCAAACAGGTGCAACATCCACGCTGCGCCCAAGCTGCGTATCCGCCGCGCTAAACCGCAAGCCCCCATCCACCACAACCCGAACAGGCTGGCGCACAGCGCCCATGCCGCGCACTGTTAGCTGCGGATCATCCGCCAGCGCGGTGTTCGATCCCACCATAACCGCGTCGTGCAATGACCGCAGACCATGCACATGCGCGCGGGCAGGGGCGGCGGTGATCCACTGGCTTTCGCCTGATGCCATCGCAATGCGCCCGTCCAAACTGCTGGCAATCTTCAAGGTGACAAAGGGCAGGCCTGCCGTCACACGCTTGAAAAACCCTGTATGATCTGCGCGGGCCGCATCGGCCATAACGCCCGCCGTCACCTTAACCCCCGCCGCGCGCAGCATATCCGCCCCGCGCCCCGATACGCGCGGGTCGGGATCGTCAATGGCATAGCTGACATGGGCAATGCCCGCATCAATCAGCGATTGCGCACAAGGGGGTGTATGGCCGAAATGCGCACAAGGCTCTAGCGTGACATGGGCCGTGGCACCCCGCGCATCTGAACCAGCCTGCGCCAAGGCCACAACTTCCGCATGGGGCCGCCCGCCCGCCTGCGTGGCCCCGCGCCCCAAAATGCGGCCTTCTTTTTCAATGATGCAGCCCACAGCGGGGTTGGGCCAAACTTTCCCCATACCCCGCGCACCCAAACGCAGGGCATGGGCCATATGTTTGGCTAAATCGCTCACTCTTCCGAGGCAGGATTTGGCCGCAGTTCCGAAACAAACCGGTCAAAGTCGTCGGCAGCTTGGAAGTTCTTATACACGCTGGCAAAGCGTACATAGCCCACGGTGTCGATGCGCGCGAGGCTTTCCATTACAATCTCGCCAATGATTTTGGACGAAACATCAGTATCGCCAAGGCTTTCCAGCCGCCGTACGATGCCCGAAATCATCTGATCAATGCGTTCAGGATCAATTGGGCGCTTTTGCATGGCGATGCGGATCGATCGTTCCAACTTGCTGCGGTCAAAATCCTCGCGCTTGCCAGACGATTTGACCACCACTAAATCGCGCAACTGCACGCGCTCATAGGTGGTAAACCGCCCGCCGCAAGCGGGGCAAAAACGGCGGCGGCGAATGGATACGTGGTCTTCTGCTGGACGGCTGTCTTTCACTTGAGTGTCAACATTACCGCAAAATGGGCAACGCATGGGCGTGCTCCTTGGTTGATAGGTTTCCTGCCTAATCCGATGTTCCTCGGAATTGCACAACCTATAGCGCACTCGCCCAAGCCTTGGCTAGGAAAGTTTGCACAGCCCTAGATATAGGAGAAATGTGTTGCGGAAAGGATTCCGTGGGTAAGGGGAAGGGGCGCGCTAGATATAGCACCCGTGGCCAAAAATTCTAATATCCTCGCCACTTGTTGCGCCACTGTCAGGGTGATTGGGATGATCATCGCCTCGGCTGCGCTGGGGGGTTCTAGCCTTTCAAATTGGCTGTCCAGCAGGCCCTGCGGTATGTGGTTGCGCGGATTTTTCGCAATGCGATTGGCAATCAGATCGCGCGTGCCAGACAGATAGACAAACTGCACATCCGTCCCGGCGGCCACGCGGATATGCGCGCGATATGCCGCCCGCAGGGCCGAGCAGGCGATGACCACAGGCGCATCGCGGCGCAGCGAATTGGCCACCAGTTCCAGCCAACCCCAGCGGTCATCATCGCTCAGGGGTTGGCCCGCACGCATCTTTGCCACGTTGCTGGCGGGGTGCAAATCAGCGCCATCGCGAAACAAAATCCCCAAGGCGCGCGCTAAAGCCGCGCCAACGGCGGTTTTGCCAGACCCTGACACCCCCATCACAACAATGCGGCGATTGTGCGGGGATGCAAGGATCAACGCGGCCATGTCGCTGGGTGAAAACGCCTTTGGCATATTTTGCCTTTAGCAAGAGCGGGGCCGCTGCCCAAGGTCACCTATGCATCGGTGATCAAGCTGTCCTATTCCAAGCAAATCTTGGAAAGGCCTACATTATTGAGCTAGCGCCTTTTCATTTGAATACAACCAAATGGCGAATTTGTTTTCAACCTGCGCGGATATACGCGCACGCCTATCCGTGCAGCACCAAATCCAACTCGGCCCTCGTGCCAAGACCAAGGCGCAGCGCGGTATCAATCACCGATACGCCACCAAGCAGCGCGGCCTTTGCCACCTCGGCGGCGCGGGCATAGCCATAATGGGGCACGAGCATTGTCGCCAACACCAGACTGTTTTCAAGCGTGTCTTCGCAGCCCTTGGTATTGGCGGTGATGCCCGCAATGCAGCGCGTGGCCAGTGTGTCCATGCCGGACATTAAAATCCGCATAGATTGCAGAATGTTCAGCATAATTACTGGTTCAAAGGCGTTCAGTTGCAACTGCCCCGCCTCGGCGGCCATGGTGACGGTCAGATCGTTGCCAATCACTTGAAAGGCGATTTGGTTGACCACCTCGGGAATGACTGGGTTCACTTTGCCTGGCATAATTGATGATCCTGCCTGCATTGCGGGCAGGTAAATCTCCATAAACCCCGATCTGGGGCCAGAGGAAAGCAGGCGCAAGTCATTGCAAATCTTGGAAAGTTTGACGGCGATACGCTTAAGAACCCCCGAAAAAGTCACATAGGCCCCACAATCGGACGAGGCTTCGATCAAATCGGTTGCAAGACTGACAGGCAGGCCCGTCACACGGCCCAGTTCTGCAACGGCCACATCGGCATAGCCTGCAGGTGTGTTGACCCGCGTGCCAATCGCCGTGCCGCCAAGGTTCACCTCTAGCAGCAGCTGTGACAGGCGCTGAACGATTTGCACATCTTCGGCTATGGTATTGGCCCAACTGGCAAATTCTTGGCCCAGCGTCATTGGCAATGCGTCTTGCAACTGGGTGCGGCCAATCTTTTTGATCGCAGCGAAATCCATCGCCTTGGCGCGCAGCGCGGTGATAAGGCGATTTTGCGCAGCGCAAAAATCGGCGCACTGGCCGACAATGGCCAGCCGCATCGCGGTGGGGTAAACGTCATTGGTGGACTGGGATTTGTTGACATCATCTTTTGGATTCAACGACTTATAGTCGCCAAACGGTTTGCCCATGCGGCGTAGGCCTAGGTTGGCGATGACTTCGTTGGCGTTCATGTTGGTGGATGTGCCTGCCCCGCCTTGGATCATATCCACGGCAAAGGCATCGTCATGCGCGCCTGCCATGACATTGGCGCAGACAGATTCGATGACACGCGCCTTGTCAGCGGGCAAAACGCCCAAGGTGCAATTGGCCCGCGCGGCGGCGAGTTTTACTGCCCCCAAGGCGCGGATCACTTCGGGAAACAGCGATAACTTTATGCCAGATATAGGAAAATTTTCAATCGCGCGCTGGGTGTGAATGCCCCACAGCGTATCTGCGGGCAGCTCCATTGTGCCCAAACTGTCAGTCTCGAAACGGGTTTTCGCGGTCATCTTGTACCCCTTTTGCTGCGCTGGCCCCAGATGCCACGGCGCGCGCGATATCGTCCAATGCAAGGATTGCATGGGCTATGCGCGGCGTGAAAAAGGGGGCTCGCGCGCGTATGGAAAGCGTATTGCGGGCGTATGGTATGCGTATTGTATCCGTCCCTACATTGTAGTGACACCGCTGCGGCGCGCGGCGCGCGGGGGGCTGGGCTGCGTCAGCCGATTTGCCCAGCCTGCGCGCGCAGTTCTAGTGCCGCCCAAAACCGCGCCACTTCGGGGCTGGGCGCGCGGGGCGGGCGGTACGCGCAGACCTGCAAATCCATCTGCCATTCTGGCCCACCGATAGGAGCGATCAGCGCGGCCAAGGCGCTGTCCACGGCGCTGGCAGGCAGCCAGCCAATGCCGCGCCCTGCGGCGATCACCTCTTTCAGCACATCCGTCATCTCGCATTGCACGGCGATGCGGTAGGCCGCTGCCCCTTCGTTTCGCTCCAGTATAGCCTCGAACACTTGGGCGAAATAGGCGCGCTGGG
>CAXNJD010000114.1:0-5269 GCA_964202545.1 Cypionkella sp. | reverse complement strand
AATTAGTGTCATCGCGCCCATCGGCGGGCAGCACCGCCAGCGCAATGCCCTTTTTGCGGGCCAAATCGGCAAGGCTGGCCAAGCCATACGGCCAATAGCTTTGCCCGCCAATCAGCCGCACCAAAATGCCGTTTGCGCCCGCAAGCGTGTTCTCGACATAGGTATCCACCGACAAGGGATGCTTTAGCGCCATCAGGCTGGCTAGCCTGACGCTGGGCAGTTCTGCCCCCTGCGATTTCGCACGCCCATAACCCGCCGCAAACGCGCCCAGATCACTGTCTGAAAACGACAGCACCACCAAATCTGCGGGCGATTGCCCCAGATCAAAGGCGGCCTCGCCCTCTTCCAGCCCGTGGCTTTCGCGGAAGACGACATGCATGGATTAGACGTCCAGAACCGCGCGAATGGCGGCCTCGTTCACATCGGCCATTTCGGCAATAACGACCAACTGGCTGCGGCGCGGCGCTGCGCCCCAAGGGCGGTCATATTGCATCCGCACCCGCGCGCCAACGGCCTGCACCAAAAGGCGCATCGGCTTGCCTGATACCGCGATAAAGCCTTTGACCCGGAGGATATTCTGTTCCTGTGCAAGGCGCTGGATCGCGGCGCTAAGCGTATCAGGATCGGCGATTTCGGGCAGATCAACGACGATGGTGTTGAAATCGTCATGCTCGTGCCCATCCTCGCCATCGTGGTGGGACGGGCGGGCGGCCAGATCATCCTCGGCGCGGGAATTAAGGCCCAAAATCAAACGCGGGTCGATCACGCCTTCGGTCATCTCTAGGATTGGCAGCTTGCGGGGCGCTTCTGCGTTAATCACTGCGCGGGCAGCTGTCAGCCCTGCCGCGCCCGCCAAATCGGCCTTGGACAAAAGCACGATATCGGCGCAGGCAATTTGATCTTCGAACACTTCCGACAGGGGCGTTTCGTGATCTAGGCTGCTGTCTGCGGCGCGCTGTGCCTCGACCGCCGCCTCATCGGGGGCAAAGCGGCCTGCGGCCACGGCCTCGGCATCGGCCAGCGCGATCACGCCGTCCACTGTGATGCGCGAGCGGATGGCGGGCCAATCAAACGCCTTGAGCAACGGCTTGGGCAGGGCCAAGCCCGATGTTTCAATTAAGATATGATCGGGGCGGTGCGGCATGGCCATCAAGGCCTCGATTGTGGGAATAAAATCATCGGCCACGGTGCAGCAAATGCAGCCATTGGCCAGTTCGACGATGTTTTCGACAGGGCAGTTTTCATCGGCGCAAGATTTCAGGATATCGCCGTCAACGCCCACGCTGCCGAATTCATTGACCAAAATCGCAAGGCGCTTACCCTGCGGGTTGGCCATAAGGTGGCGGATCAGCGTGGTTTTACCCGCGCCCAGAAAGCCTGTGATCACAGTAACGGGAATTTTGGACAGATCGGTCATTTAACTCTCCAGCGGGGGAATACGAGCAAGGCTTTGCTTGCGGAATATGATGGGTCGTTCGCGCCATGGTACAATTCCATCGATTGACCTGGCATAAGCAGCAGCACCTGCCAAAATATTCGGCACATCGGCGGGGGTCAGGCGGCCATAGACATAGCCCCATTTGCCATGACCTTGCAGAGCTACAGCGCAGCCTTGCGAACAGGCCGATAGGCAGTCGACGGGCTTGATGGTGACACCTAGGGGGCATTCGGCGGTTAGCAAAGCATCGCGCAGATGCGCGCCCAAAGGCTGGTCGCCATCGGCCACAATCTGATCTGCCTTGCAGGTTGCGCATACATAAAGCGTTGCCGCCATAATCCATCCCCAAAGGGCGGAATGCAAAACAGCGAGCAACGGCGCAAATTTGCGCTACGCCCGATGCGACACACCCCGTCCGCCCGTCCGTTCATGCGTTGGCAGGTTTCCCGGCTTGCGGATGCGGGGGATGCCCCACGCTTTGCCCCCCTTCCCAGCATGCGCCAGTGGATATGGACAAAACTCTCCGGTCACGGTCGCGGGGGCGGCTGCGCTTTGGCCCAAATTGGCCTATCGCATTCCCTCTTGGCCTGACATAATCAGACACCAACACATGCACCTCACCTGATCTAATGCAGGATGAGAGTCAAGAACAAGGACGACCCGATGGCTGATGATGCCGACATTCCCGTGATTTCCGACGATGTGCGCCATGCCGCCAAAATGGCCAAGAAAAAAGCCGCACGCGATAAAATCATGGCCAGCAAGACCGCTGACCGCGGCCTGATCATCGTGCATACGGGTGCGGGTAAGGGAAAATCCTCGTCTGGCTTTGGGATGATATTGCGCTGCATTGCGCATGAGATGCCCTGCGCCGTTGTGCAGTTTATCAAAGGCGCATGGGATACGGGCGAGCGGCGCATGATCGAAGAGCATTTCGCGCACCTGTGCGAATTCCACGCTATGGGCGAAGGGTTTACTTGGGAGACTCAAGACCGCGCCCGCGATATTGAAATGGCCGAAAAGGGCTGGGAAAAGGCGAAGGAATTGATCCGCAATCCTGCCATTCGCATGGTTCTGCTGGACGAGATTAACATCGCCCTGCGCTATGATTATTTGAATATCGATGCCGTACTGGAATTTCTGCGCGCCGAAAAACCGCCCCAAACCCATGTGGTTTTAACAGGCCGAAATGCCAAAGATGTGCTGATCGAGGCGGCGGATTTGGTCACCGAAATGACGCTGATCAAACATCCGTTTCGATCGGGGATTAAGGCCCAAAAGGGTGTGGAGTTTGGAGGGCGGCGAGGGGGCCAGCCCCCTCGACCCCCGAGGTATTTGCGCCAATATGAAAGTAATGAAGTGTTAACCAGAATCGCCTACCTTGGAGGCACGGTACAGGGAGGGATCCCGATGACCGTCCAATGTGAAAGCGCCGCGCCTCCTCCGCCTTGGCGGATCGAGGTGCGGCGTGACCTTTCTTTGATATTGGCGGAAAATATCCTCGCCGAAGGATCTCGCACGCCCACCCAAAGCGATGGTGCAAGCACATGACCGCGATCATGATCCAAGGTGCGGGTTCGAATGTGGGGAAATCGCTGATTGTGGCGGGGTTGTGCCGCGCGGCCAAGTTGCGGGGGCTGTCTGTGGCCCCGTTTAAGCCGCAGAATATGTCGAACAATGCCGCCGTGACTGCAGACGGCGGCGAGATTGGGCGGGCGCAGGCGTTGCAGGCGTTGGCCTGTGGGATCGAGCCGCTGGTGGATATGAATCCTGTGTTGCTAAAGCCCGAATCGGAAACTGGCAGTCAGGTTATTGTTCAGGGCAAACGTATCGCAACGGTAAAGGCGCGGGATTATGCGGCGTTAAAGCCCAGTCTCATGATGCCTGTTCTGGACAGTTTTCAACGCCTATCCCGCGCCCATGATTTGGTGATTGTCGAGGGCGCTGGATCGCCTGCCGAAGTGAACCTGCGCGCGGGCGATATTGCGAACATGGGGTTTGCGCGGGCGGCAGATGTGCCCGTTGTGCTGATTGGCGATATTGATCGTGGCGGGGTGATTGCGCAGATTATTGGCACGCAGGCGGTTTTGGACCAGGGCGATGCGGCAATGATCGCGGGTTTTGCGATCAACAAATTTCGCGGTGATCCGCGCCTGTTTGATGATGGCTATGCTTTAATCGCGGCGCGCACGGGCTGGCGCGGCTTTGGCGTTTTGCCTTATTTCGATAAGGCGCATTTGCTGCCAGCCGAGGACGCTTTGGATATTCCCGCCCGTGCGGGTACCGGCGATTTTCATATCGCAGCGCTGAACTTTTCGCGCATTGCGAATTTCGATGATCTTGATCCTCTTGCCCAAGAACCGGGCGTGCGGTTGAATATGGTGCGGGCAGGGCAGGCCATTCCGCCGTGTGATTTGGTGATTCTTCCAGGATCAAAATCGACGCGGGGCGATTTGGCGTTCTTGCGCGCGGAAGGGTGGGACATTGACCTTTCCGCGCATATTCGGCGCGGGGGCTATGTTTTGGGCATTTGTGGCGGCTATCAGATGTTGGGCAAAACGGTGCGCGACCCTGAGGGGATCGAAGGGCCAGCGGGCGAGGCGGAGGGCCTTGGGCATTTGGACATCGACACAGTGATGACACCTGATAAACGGCTTTCCCGAGTGAGCGCGCTGCACATTGCCACGGGGCAGCCGGTTTCGGGCTATGAAATTCATATTGGGCGCAGCGAGGGCGCGGCGCGCGCGCGCCCGTTTGCGCGCGTGGATGGGGCGGATGAGGGCGCGATCAGCGCCGACGGGCGCATCATGGGCAGTTATTTGCACGGGCTTTTCCGCGAAGACGCCTTTCGTGCGGCCTTTCTGGCGCAAGTGGGCGCGGCAGCGTCGGGCCAATCTTACGGAGCGCGGGTTGAGAGCGCGCTAGATGATCTGGCCGCACATATCGAGGCGCATATGGATGTGGACGCGCTTTTGGCTACTGCGCGCTAGGCGCTTTTCACTTTTCCCTTGAAAATCGACGCGCATGGGCGCATATGCGCCGCCATGCCAGCAGCCACAAGGTTTGCGGGCCAAATTTTATTGGAGAGACCATGGCCAAGGAAGATATTCTCGAATTCCCCGGAACCGTGAAGGAACTTTTGCCCAACGCGACATTCAAGGTTGAACTCGAAAATGGCCATGAATTGATTGCGGTGATGGCAGGAAAAATGCGCAAAAACCGTATCCGCGTGTTGGCGGGCGATAAGGTGCAGGTCGAAATGACGCCTTATGATTTGTCCAAGGGCCGCATCAACTATCGTTTCAAGTAAATTGCGCTTTATCCTAGGATCGGGCAGCCCGCGCCGCCGTGAGCTTTTGGCGCAGATCGGGATCGTGCCTGATGCGATTTTGCCCCCTGACATTGACGAAACCCCACGCAAGGGCGAGTTGCCGCGCTCCTATTGCGCGCGTCTTGCCTTTGAAAAGGCAGCGGCCGTGCAGGCGGGGTCGGATGATATCGTTCTGTGCGCTGATACCACGGTGGCATTGGGGCGGCGCATTTTGGGGAAACCCGAAAATGCAGGCGAGGCGGCGCGGTTTTTGACCGATCTGGGCGGGCGGAGGCATCTTGTGATTACTGCGCTTGCGGTGCGGCGCGGGGCGCAGGTTTGGACGCGGGACAGCGTTTCCACGGTGAAAATGAAACGTCTTTCTGACATCGAGTTGAACGCCTATTTGGCAGGCGGTGAATGGCATGGCAAAGCGGGGGCCTATGCCATTCAAGGGGCTGCTTCGGCCTTTATCCCTTGGATTTCGGGCAGTTTTACGGGGATTGTCGGCCTGCCCTTGG
>CAXNJD010000113.1:0-5318 GCA_964202545.1 Cypionkella sp. | reverse complement strand
TGCGCCAAGATTAAAGACCACCTCGGCCCCTTCGATATCGGCCAAACCGTTTGGCGCAACTGCGCCCACATCCATCGCGCCCACGCGGCCAGCGGCGGTGTGCAGGATCATAAGCTTTGCGCCAGACAGCTCGCACAGTTTTTGCGCATGGGCCAAAACCGCCTCGCCGTCCGCCTCGTTGATTGCGCCCATGCCAACGATCACAAGCGAGGTTTTACCCTGCACCGCGCTGAAATCTTGGCCAAGCAGCCCTTCCAATGCGGCGCGGTCGGTGCCGATGTGGCCCGCATCATAGGTCAAATCGGCCGCTTGCCCCACCAGCCCAACCGATGCCCCGCGCAGCCACGCCTTGCGGATGCGGGCGTTCAAAACGGGGGCTTCAAGGCGCGGGTTGGTGCCAATCAGCAAAATTGCAACGGCGCTGTCGATATCTTCGATTTTCGCAGTGCCAACATAGGCGGCGCGGTTGCCCGCAGGCAGGCGCGCGCCATCTGTGCGGCATTCAACATGGCCGCCCAAACCTTCGATTAAGGTTTTTAGACTAAACGCAGCCTCGACATTGGCCAAATCGCCGATAAGGCCCGCCACTTTTTTGCCCTTCATCGCGGCGCTTGCCGCTGCCAGCGCCTCGCCCCAGGTGGCTTTGCGCAGCTTGCCTTTTTCGCGGATATAGGGCGTGTCCAAACGCTGGCGGCGCAGGCCATCCCAGACGAAACGGGTTTTATCGGAAATCCATTCCTCATTCACACCGTCATGGTTGCGCGGCAAAATCCGCATCACTTCGCGCCCCTTGGTATCAACGCGAATGTTGCTGCCCAGTGCGTCCATCACATCGATGGTTTCGGTTTTTGACAGCTCCCACGGGCGGGCGGTAAAGGCGTAGGGTTTACTGGTCAGCGCGCCAACAGGGCACAGATCAATGATATTGCCCTGCAAGTTGCTGTCCAAAGTCATGTTCAGATAGGAAGTAATCTCGCTATCCTCGCCGCGCCCCGTTTGGCCCATTTGCGTGATGCCTGCCACTTCGGTGGTAAAGCGCACACAGCGGGTGCAGGAAATGCAGCGCGTCATTTTGGTTTCAACCAGCGGGCCAAGGTCTAGATCGCCGCTGGCGCGCTTTGGCTCGCGGTAGCGGGAAAAATCGACCCCAAAGGCCATGGCCTGATCTTGCAAATCACATTCGCCGCCTTGGTCGCAAATGGGGCAATCCAGCGGGTGGTTGATGAGCAAAAACTCCATCACCCCTTCGCGCGCCTTTTTCACCATGGGGCTGTTGGTTTTCACCACAGGTGCCTCGCCATTTGGGCCAGGGCGCAGGTCTTTGACCTGCATCGCGCAAGATGCCGCAGGTTTGGGCGGGCCGCCCTGCACTTCAACCAAACACATGCGGCAATTGCCCGCGATGGTCAGACGTTCGTGGTAGCAAAAGCGCGGGATGGCGACCCCTGCCACTTCGGCAGCTTGAATGATGGTCATCGCACCATCAACTTCCACTTCGATGCCATCAATGCTGATTTTCTTGAGGTTGCTCATCAGCTTAACTCCGCTGCCTATATGCTATGGCGGAAAAATGCCCGCCCGAAAGTTTAAATCGCGCCCCGTGTATCCGCGTGCCTGCTATCGCGCTTTGCGGGGCAAAGCGCAAGGTGGCATGGGCAGAATAGGGGCGCGAAATTAGGGTCAATTGGTCACCGCCAGCAAGCTGCCGGTAAAGGTGCCGCCTGCCACTTCGGCACGGGCGGTGGCGCAGGCGCTGGCCTCGTCGCCTTTGATAAAGCCTGCCTTGGCAAGATAGGCGTTGGCCAATTGGCGAATGCGCTTTTTCTCGGCCTTATCAGCCAAGAACGTTTTCACGATGGCTTCGTCATAGCCTTGGGAAATGGCGTAAGATCGCAGCGACGCCATTTCGCCCAGCACAACGAACATTCGCGCGCGCGCCTTTGGGCAGGCATTGCGCAGAATATCGGCGGCTTGGGCGGCAACCAATTTTTCGGTGACGTGGGCATCTTCGCGCAGAGTTTCGGCGCGGGCTGCCCCCCCTGACAACGCAGAGATGGCCAAAACGGCAAACACAGTGGCAAGCAATAGGGGTTTCATCGCACGCTCCTTTGATAAGCTGCGCTGATAATGCCCCAACTGGCCAGTGATAAGCGATAACATAGGGGGCATTTGGGGGGGCATCAGACGCAGCCCCCCGCAAATTGCCAACCGCCCCCAAAACTGGCATTTGTAAAGTGACCAAAGGCGGCAGGGTTCAACTGCGCGACCTGCCCCGCACAATAGGCCATTGCTGCGCGTTTGGCGGGCAGACCATCAGAATAGGTCAGCGGGACGGAGGGGCGGCTGACAATCAGATCGCCGCCAACAATGGCAAAGGCAAAGCCTACAGGCACGTCGGCCACAGGCATGTCAGACTGGGGCAGCGCGCCCTGCCCGCTACATCCTGCCATTAGGCCTAACGCCAACATTGCTGCCCTGCCTTTCAAATTACCGCGCCGCCATCATTCTGCCGCCATCGCGCCCATACGGCCCGTTTTCTTGGCCTTAATGCGGTCTTCAATCTCGCCCCTGAAATGACGCACAAGCCCTTGGATCGGCCATGCCGCCGCATCCCCCAGCGCGCAAATCGTATGGCCTTCGACCTGTTTGGTGACCGACAGTAGCATATCGATTTCCTCAACCTCGGCCTCGCCGCGCACCAGCCTGTCCATGACGCGCATCATCCAACCCGTGCCTTCGCGGCAGGGCGTGCATTGCCCGCAAGATTCGTGTTTGTAGAATTTCGACAGCCGCCAAATGGCTTTGATCACATCGGTTGATTGATCCATCACAATCACCGCCGCCGTGCCAAGGCCGCTGCGTTGTTCGCGCAGCCAGTCAAAATCCATAATCGCATCTTCGCATTGCGCCGCGTTCAGCATGGGCACGGATGATCCGCCGGGGATCACCGCCTTGATATTTTTCCAGCCGCCGCGCACACCGCCGCAATGCCGATCTAGCAATTCTTTCAGCGGGATTGACATCACCTCTTCCACAACGCAGGGATTGTTGACATGTCCCGATATGCCAAAAAGTTTCGTGCCCGCATTGTTGGGGCGGCCAAATCCTGCAAACCATTCGGGGCCACGGCGCAAAATGGTCGGCACAACGGCGATGGATTCCACATTGTTTACCGTGGTTGGGCAGCCATACAGGCCCGCGCCCGCAGGGAAGGGCGGCTTCATGCGCGGCATGCCCTTTTTGCCCTCAAGGCTTTCCAGCAGGGCAGTTTCTTCGCCGCAAATGTAAGCCCCCGCGCCGTGGTGCAGATCTAGGTCAAAATCAAAACCCGATTTCGCGGCGTTTTTACCCAAAAGGCCCTCATCATAGCATTCGTCAATGGCGGCCTGCAGCGCCTCACGCTCGCGGATATATTCACCGCGAATATAGATATAACAGGTGTTCGCGTTCATCGCAAAACTGGCAATCAGCGCGCCTTCGATCAGCGTGTGCGGATCGTGGCGCATAATCTCGCGGTCTTTGCAGGTGCCGGGTTCAGATTCGTCCGCGTTGATCACCAGATAGCTAGGACGCCCGTCCGATTGCTTGGGCATGAACGACCATTTCATCCCCGTGGGAAAGCCCGCGCCGCCCCGCCCGCGCAGGCCCGATGCCTTAACTTGATCGATCAGTTTGTCACGCCCGCGCGCAATGATTTCTGCCGTGCCATCCCAATGGCCGCGCGCCTTTGCCCCCGCAAGGCTGCGGTCGTGCATCCCATAAAGGTTTGTAAAGATACGATCTTTATCTTGCAGCATTGGAATAGCCCCTTAATGTTGCCCTATGGGCGGTCTTTAGATGTGCACCCTAACGGGCGCGGTCTTTTACTTTGCGCCCTAACGGGCGCGGTCTTATACTTTGCGCCCTAACGGGCGCGGGTTTCAGCGCGGCGGGCGCGCCAGATTTGAAACACCACTGCCAAGGCCCAAATGAACCCCGCCAGTGCAAATAGATCGACCAGCAGCGTATATTTCAGCGGCCAGTCATATTGCGCGCCGATTTGCTGCACCAACATCCAGCCCAACATCGTGCCCGCGATCACAATCGCGGCGCGGCGCGATTGTTTGGCAGCGCCCGATGCTCGATCAGATGCCTTGGGGGCCATCAGTGGTGGCCCCCATGCGAATGGTCATGGGTGTCGCCTTCGGCAGGGGCGGTGCGCTCTACCCCCCCAGCCCCCAGCAAGACCCCAAACACAGCAAAGCTAACAGCGCCAATCACCAAGGCAGCGGTGCTATTTGCACCGCCAACCCCGCCCGCCAAGGCAGCAGCCAGCGCCCCTGCCCCTAAGGCAACCGCCCAACCCATGGGCCAAGGGCCTGTTTCAGCGTCAAAATGCGGGTGACCGTCGCTCATCGCTTTTCCTTAGTAGTTGTTGGTTTTGGCACGTTCCAAAAAGGCAGGAATGCCTTCGCTGACAATTAGCTTGGCCTGCGCCTGCCATTTGTCGCGGACAATACGGCCGCGGAAGGTGCCAAGGTGGCTGTCCACCCAAGCAAGTTCGTCCGCAGTCCAGTTTGCGATTTGGTCAAAGTGGAAAAAGCCAAGGCCATTGACCAGCTTTTCCATCACAGGGCCGATGCCTTCGATAACTTTTAGATCGTCGGCTTTGCCACCTTTGGGGGCCGTGAGCGTGGCGGGGGCTTTGCCCACCGATCCTGCCGCGGGGCCTTCGTCTTTGGCTGATTTCGCCGCAGGCTTGGCCGCTGCTTTGGCGGCAGCAGGCGTGGTTGCCGCAGCGGCAGCTTTTGGTGCGGCGGCGTCAGATTTCGCTGCAGCAGGCTTGGCTTCGGCCGCAGCTTTTGGCGCAGTGGCAGACTTCACCGCGGCAGGCTTGGCGGCAGCTTCGGCCTTTGCAGCGGGTTTCGCAGCCACTTTTGGCGCAGGAAAGGATTTTTCGGCGGCAGGTTTCGCTTCGGCCTTGGCAGCAGCAGGTTTGGCAGCATCGGTCGCTTTGGGCGCAACAGCGGCCTTCGCAGCGGCTGGTTTTGCAGCAGCTTTCGCTGCGGCAAGCTGCGCGTCAGCTTTTGGTGCAGCAGGGGCCGCAATGCTGGCGGCAGGGGCAGCTTGCACTGCGGCGGGTGTGGCGGCGGCGGCAGGTTTTGCGGCAGGGGCCGCGCCAGCGGCGCTGGAGGGTCGGCCTTTAAAGGCATAACCCAAAACGGCCAGCAAAATGGCAAAGACCACAGCGCCGATGATAGCTGCCGTCAGAAAGCCCATATGGCCCAGCACCTCGGATACGCCAAATGCGACGATCCCGCCCGCCAAAGCCAGCCAAA
>CAXNJD010000112.1:0-5333 GCA_964202545.1 Cypionkella sp. | reverse complement strand
GATTCCCGATGAATTCGTCGTGGGTTACGGCATTGATTTTGCACAAAGAAACCGCAACCTACCATATATTGGCAAGGTGCGCTTTACCTGAAAGGGTTGTTATGGGGCCGAACTGGTTTATTCGGATGTATGGTTGGGCGCGCAATCCGCCCTCTCCCGAAAAAGTGAAGTTGGTGCTGCTGGTTGTGCTGGCCTGTTTCGCGCTATGGGGGGTAGAGTTGCTGGGGCTGTGGCCAGATTGGCTGTCCGTGAACCCGCCCGCCAAGCCGTAAGGGAAGTGCGCAAAAATGAATTCTATAAGAAAACTACTTCTGGGCCTTGGGATTGCAGGCGTGTTGGCGGCAGGGGTGGCGTGGTTCATAAGCGCCCCGCGCGCGTTTGATGCCGCCACATTTGCAGGACTGTCGGGCGATCATATTGCGGGCGAGCAGGTGTTTTGGGCCTCTGGCTGCGCCTCTTGCCATATGGCCCCGGGGGGCGATCCTATGGTGCTGGCGGGTGGGCAGGCGTTTGCCACGCAGTTTGGAACCTTCCATGCGCCCAATATCTCGCCCGATCCCGTGGCGGGCATTGGCGGCTGGACGCTGGAAGAATTCGCGCGCGTCATTCAGCAGGGCGTCTCGCCCGAAGGGGCGCATTACTTCCCTGCCCTACCTTATGTTGCCTATGCCAAAATGACCCCGCAAGATGTGGCCGATCTGAAAGCCTATATGGATTTGCTGCCCGCCACCGCCACGCCCAGCCTTGCGCATGATATTTCCTTTCCCTTTAACATTCGCCGTTCTCTGGGCCTGTGGAAGGCGATGTTTGCCGACAACAGTTATGTGATTACAGGCGAATTAACCGCGACCGAGGAGCGCGGGCGCTATATTGCCGAAAGCCTTGCCCATTGCGGCGAATGCCACACGCCGCGCAACGCTTTGGGCGGATTGGATCGTTCCAAATGGATGGCAGGCGCGCCAAGTGCCGATGGTAAAAGCCGCGTGCCCAACATTGCGGGCATAAATTGGAGCGATGGGGATTTGATGACCTATTTCACCACAGGCTTTACGCCTGACTACGATTCGGTCGGCGGCCACATGGCGCATGTGGTGGAAAACATGGGCAGACTGCCCGAAAGTGACCGCGAAGCGCTAATTGCATATTTGCGGCTGGTGCCGCCTGTGACAAACTAAGCTTGCGCCAATTTTGCCAGCCGTGCCGCGCGCAGACGGGCAAAATCATCGCCCGCATGATAAGATGACCGCGTCAACGGCGTGGCAGACACCATCAAAAACCCTTTCCCATAGGCCGCTGTCTCGTATCCTTTAAACTCGTCTGGGGTCACGAACCGATCCACGCGGTGATGCTTTGGGGTCGGCTGCAAATACTGGCCAATGGTCAGAAAATCCACATCCGCCGCGCGCATATCATCCATCACCTGGCCCACGCCGATGCGGTCTTCGCCAAGGCCCACCATAATGCCCGATTTGGTGAATATGGTCGGATCAAGTTCCTTAACGCGCTGCAGCAGCCGCAGTGAATGGAAATAACGCGCGCCAGGGCGGACAGACGGATACAGGCCCGGCACGGTTTCCAAGTTATGGTTAAACACATCAGGCTTGGCCGCCACCACCATTTCCAACGCCTCTGGCCCGCATTTCAGAAAATCGGGTGTCAGAATTTCGATGGTTGTCTCGGGGCTGCGGTGGCGAATGGCGCGGATGGTTTGGGCAAAATGGGCCGCCCCGCCATCGGGCAAATCATCGCGGTCAACTGACGTGACCACCACATGTGCAAGGCCCAGTTCGGCCACGGCATGGGCCACGCGGCCAGGCTCGAACGTATCCAGATTGGTGGGCTTGCCCGTGGCAATGTTGCAAAATGAACAGCCGCGCGTGCAAATATCGCCCATGATCATCATGGTGGCGTGGCCCACGCTCCAACATTCGCCCACATTAGGGCAGCCTGCCTCTTCGCAAACTGTGACCAGCTTTTTCTTGCGCAGAATGTCGCGGGTTTTTTTATAGCCTTCGGATGTGGGGGCTTTGACCCTTATCCAATCAGGCTTTTTGGGTTGGGCATTGTCGGGGCGGTGCGCCTTTTCGGGGTGGCGCTGGTCTGGTATTTTCAAATCGCGCATACGGCCTCCTGACATTGTTGTCTAGATAATCGGGCACGCACGATTTTGCAATGCGCCCTACCCGATCAGCGGGCCAGAGCGGCCGTACACCTCGTCATAATGGCGCGCCAGGCGCCGCAGGGCGATGCGCAGCACCACTTTGCCAGACCGTGCCGCCCACCCCATGCGGCGGTCGGCCTCTTCCACGCCTTCCAAATAGCAGCAGACACGCAGCGCGATATGGCCCAAATCGGGGCCAAGGTCGGTCAGTGCGGCGGACACGCGCGCGCGCGCATCGCGCGGGGCGGTTTGGCCATTGCTCGCGCCCCGCCCGCCAGATGCGCCGCTAGATACCCCGCCCGTCAGAAACCCTTCCCAATTTTGCGCCACCGCCGTGCCCATCTGCGCCAGTTCAAAATCCTCGCGCAGGCGTTCGGCAGCGCGCACAAAATCTGGGTGCAGATAGGGGCTGCCATCCTTTTCGCGCCGCCGCCCCAGCACAGCCACTGGGCTTTCGGCCAGATTATAGCGAATACGGCGGCTGGCTTCGGCTTTGCCATCGCCAGCATCCTCATCCGCACCCGCAAACCGCGCGCGCGCCTCATTCAATCCGCGCGGCACGGCAGCCATACGCAATTTCAACTCTGCCCGCCCTGCCACCGTTAATTCATAAGTGTCAACTTTGCCGCCGCCAGTGCCGCCAGCGCGCGGGGCGATCCATTCCTTCAACGCAAAGACCTGCGCCAATGCGCGATCTACCACCGCCATGCGCAGCAGCCGCCCGTCAGGCACCGCGCGCATTACGGCGGCTTTCTCCATGGCAGGGGCGATGGCCAAAAACGCCCCCGTTTCGGCCAAACGGCGCAAAAGGCGCGGCGCTGCCTGTGCAAATTCTGCGTCGTCCAAACCAGAGAGGGAAATTGGGCTGTGATGCATGATATCCTCGGAAATGGGGGGGGAATCGCGGCGGGGGCCGCGCCGAAATTTGCATAGGGCTTCATCAATCAGCGGATCGTCGCGCCGCAACTCGCATCGGCGCACATGGCGCAGCACGGTCGAGGCGTGCAGCCCATCTTGCCGCGCCAAAGCGCGGATCGATTGGCCAGCCTCTGTATGTTCCAGATACAGCCGAAACGGGTTTGGCAACCACTTTGGCAACTGCACCGCTATAGATAGATTGGATGCATCCCGCCCCGCCTGCGCCTTTTGCATTTTCCTATGTGCCGAATGTTGCATTGCCTATCCTAAAGCCATTACGCAGCATTTACATAGAATTGTTGATAAATACTAAACAATGCCCCACTTACGCGCGCGTTGAAACTGCGTGTTTAGCAACTATAGGTTGAATCACGCTAGCCTTCAATCACAAGTTCAGGAGGCTTCGATGACGGATTACATGACTACCGTACAACAGCTACAGCGCCCAAAAATGCTGATCCACGCCGCAAGGATGGGTATGACGGACTATAGGCGAGAGCGTGATTTGCGCCGATTGGGCCATATGTCGGTATCGCCCGAACTGGCCCTACCACATCTGCTGCAAGCGGAAGAACAGGCCGAAGACAAGCGGCGCAGGGGCGATATGGGGTATTCGCCGTTGCAGCACATTGATTTGCTGATTGCGGTTTTGGCGGAACTGCGCCTATTGCCGCGTGCTGCTATAAATTGATCACATGTTCGGCAGAGACACGCAACCGTAGGGCGATCATGCGACACGCGGTGATTCGCAGTTAATCACAACCCAAAACAGGCCGCCCCAATGGTTAAACTGGGGCGGCCTGTCACATTTTCAATGAATGCATCCGGCATTTCGGATTTACGCCGCGCCACATAGGCCTCTAGGCTTTCACGAATGCCGGCATCCAAGGTAGGGGCCTGATAATCGCCCAGCATTTTGGTGACCCGCTCGCCCGCCAGCGCCTGCGTGTCGCGCGCGCCTTCTTCAAACCATGTCTCGAACGGCTTGTAATCGAACAAATCGCTGCGCCAGAAGGCCGATTTGAAATTGGCCTGAGTATGCTCGCAGCCCAGAAAATGCCCCCCAGGCCCCACTTCGCGCAGCGCGTCCATAGCTTGGCCGTTTGTGTCCATTTGAATGCCTTGGGCCAAATGGTGCAGCGTGCCTAGCTGGTCTGCGTCCATCACAAATTTCTCGTAAGAGGATACAAGGCCGCCTTCCAGCCACCCGCAGGCGTGCAGCATAAAATTCACCCCCGCCAGCAGCGCCATGTTCAGGCTGTTGGCGGTTTCGTACGCTGCCTGCGCATCGGGCAGTTTGCTGCCGCAGAACGACCCGCCCGACCGGTACGGCAGACCCATCCGCCGCGCGAGTTGCCCCGCGCCATAGGTGATATGCGCGGCCTCTGGCGTGCCGAACGTTGGCGCGCCCGAATTCATGTCGATCGATGTCACAAAGGCCCCAAAAATCACAGGCGCGCCTTTGCGCACCAATTGGCTATAGGCGACGCCTGCCAAAACTTCGGCCAACACTTGGGTCAGCGTGCCTGCCACTGTCACAGGGGCCATCGCGCCGCCTACGATAAAGGGGCTGATGATGGCGGCTTGGTTCGCGCGGGCATACACTTCCAAAGCGCCCATCATGATGCCGTCAAATGTCAGCGGGCTGTTGATGTTGATCAGACTGGTCATGACCGTGTTTTGATCAACAAAGTCGTTGCCAAACAGCAGCTTGGCCATTTCCACCGAATCGGTGGCGCGGCTGGGTTCGGTCACCGATCCCATAAACGGCTTGTCGGACAGCGTCATATGCGCCAGCAGCATATCCAAATGCCGCTTGTTCACGGGCACGTCGGTTGGCTCGCATACCGTGCCGCCCGAATGGTGCAGCCATTTGCTCATATAGCCCAGCTTCACGAAATTCTGAAAATCATGCAGCGTGGCATAGCGCCGCCCACCCGCTGCATCGCGCACGAAAGGAGGGCCATACACAGGGGCCAGCACCAAATTGCGCCCGCCAATATCGACATTGCGTTCAGGGTTGCGCGCATATTGGGTAAAAGTTTTCGGCGCGGTTTCGCAAAGCTTACGCGCCAGTCCGCGCGGGATATGCACCCGCTCGCCGCGCACATCGGCCCCTGCCGCGCGCCAAAGGTCTAAGGCGGCAGGGTTTTCAATGAAATTGACGCCAATTTCTTCCAAAACCGTATCGGCGTTCCATTCAATAATTGCCAGCGCCTCATCGTTCAGAATTTCAAAATTGGGGATATTGCGC
>CAXNJD010000111.1:0-5352 GCA_964202545.1 Cypionkella sp. | reverse complement strand
TTGGGTCTGCCAAATCTTCATAAGTGGTCACTTCGCCTGACTGCACGCGCTCTTTGCTGGCATAGATAATGCGCGCGCGGGCAGTCAGTCCAAACCATTGGCCCGCAGGATCGCGGAATTCGGCTGGGATATTCGCCTCTAACACTGCCGAAGTGACGGGCTGGATCACGCCCGCAGCTACAACTTCGGTCAAACGCGCTATGTCGACTGTCAGCACCAAATCGGCGGGTGATCGGTCGCCTTCGGCTGTCAAACGCTCGGCCATGCCCTTGTCGACAAAAGCAACATTGGTAGCGATGCCTGTTTCAGCGGTGAACGCATCCAAAAGCGGCTGAACCAATTCGGGCTGACGATGGGAATAGATATTCACTTCTTCTGCAAGCGCGGGGGCTGCGCTGATCAAAAGCAGGGCGATAAGGGGAAAGCGGACAGACATTGTTGACTCCTTTAGTCGGAAACTATCGACTAGATATCCCGACTATTTTACTTGGTCAATAGAAAAGTCGCAGCAGTTTTCACATAGGCACAAACATCCTCGCCGAAGGCTTGTGTGGTCGGGGCAGACGCTTTGCGGGCGATATTTGGGCCAATGTGAAATCAGCCGCGTTCCTCGCGCTTGGCGCGATTCCACAGCGCGTCCATTTCCGCCAAATCAGATGCGGCGGGCGTTTTGCCCACTTCGCGCAGCCAATCTTCAATGCGGGAAAAACGGCGGGTGAATTTGGCATTGGTGCGGCGCAGGGCGGCCTCTGGATCGATTTTCATATGGCGGGCAAGGTTGGCCATGACAAATAGAATATCGCCAAACTCATCTTCAATGGCATCTGGCGAAAGGTCTTCGCGCGCCTGCGCCAGTTCTTGGATTTCCTCACGCAGTTTATCCAAAACCTCGTTGGTTGACGGCCAATCAAACCCAACGCGCGCCGCGCGGTTTTGCAGTTTGATGGCGCGGGTCAGCGCGGGCAGGCCCAATGCCACCCCGTCTAACACGCGGGCATCTTGCCCACGCTCGGCGGCTTTTTGTTTTTCCCAATCCAGCGATTGTTGCCCCGCCGATTTATCGCGCGATTCGTCGCCGAACACATGCGGATGGCGTGAAATCATCTTGTCCGAAATGGCGCAGGCCACATCGGCAAAGGTGAACATATCCGCTTCGCTGGCCATTTGTGCATGGAACACCACTTGCAGCAGCAGATCGCCGAGTTCGCTGGGCAATTCCCCCCAAGCCTGCCGTGCGATGGCGTCTGCCACCTCGTGTGCCTCTTCAATTGTATAGGGCGCAATGCTGGTAAAGGTCTGCTCAATATCCCAAGGGCAGCCTGTTTTGGGGTCGCGCAGCGCAGCCATAATGTCCAAAAGGCGCTGCATTTGCGCCAAAGCCTCTGCCTTATCATCTGTGCCCATTGCCTCGCCCCCAAATATTGCCGTAAAACACCCCCATCAGGAGTGCATCATGCCCATCATCAATCGTATCGCCGCTTTTTCCGAAGAAATGAAGGGCTGGCGTCGCCATTTGCACGCGCATCCTGAACTGGCTTTTGCTTGCCATGAAACCGCCGCCTATATCACTGCGCGATTGAGCGAGATTGGTGTAGATGAAATTCATCAAGGAATTGGCCAGACAGGAATTGTGGCGATAATCAACGGGCAAGGCAACGCGCAAGGTGCGGGGCCAACGATTGGTCTGCGCGCTGATATGGACGCGCTGCCGATCCTTGAGACAACGGGCGCGGATTATGCCAGCACAATTCCTGGCAAAATGCATGCCTGCGGGCATGACGGCCATGTCACGATGCTTCTGGGGGCGGCAAAATATCTGGCCGAGACGCGGCGCTTTTCGGGCCGCGTGGCGCTGGTGTTTCAACCCGCCGAAGAAGACGGCGCAGGCGGGCAGGCCATGGTGCAAGATGGGCTGATCTCGCGCTTTGACATTTCCCAAATTTACGCGCTGCACAACGCGCCAAATATCGCACTTGGCCATTTTCTGGCTCGCGCGGGGCCACTGATGGCGTCGGTTGATACGGCCGATGTGCGCATCATTGGCAAAGGCGGGCATGGGGCCACGCCGCATGAATGTATCGATCCTGTGGTGGCCGTGGTGGCCATGGTGCAGGCGGTTCAAACTATTATTCCGCGCAATGTCTATGCGCTGGACGAGGCGGTGATTTCTGTCACGCAAATTCACACGGGCACCGCCAGCAATATCATCCCCGAAGAGGCGACGTTCTGTGCCACGATCCGTGCCTTTCGCCCCGAAGTGCGCGATCTGTTAAAGCGGCGCTTTTATGAAATTGTGGAAGGCACGGCTGCGGCCTTTAATGTGCGGGCACAGATTGCCTATGATTGGGGCTATCCCGCGACGGTGAACGAACCTGCGGCCACCGATTTTGCCTGCGCGGCTGCGCGCGATGTGGTGGGCGAGGCGGCGGTGAACAGCGCATCGGTGCGCGAGATGGGGTCTGAAGATTTCAGCTATATGCTAGAGGCGTGCAAAGGTGCCTATCTGTTCCTTGGCGCAGGGCCAGGGGCAGGGCTGCATCATTCGGCATTTGATTTTAATGATGATATCTCGCCGATTGGCGCAAGTTTCTTTGCGCGGATTGTTGAAACGGCGCAGCCGCTTGCATAGCTGATCCGCAAAAGCGATTTGGGGGGGCAAAATGACACCTGAAGTTATGGTTTTGCTGCTAAATGCGGCGGGAATGGCGTTTGCCTATGGCGTGACATATCCGCGCCTTTTGCCTTTGACGATGGGCAAAATGATGTTGGCCGATACGATCGTGACCGTTGTTTTGGTCGGTATCTCGGCCATATGGTTTTTGGGCAGTGGCACGCGATTTTGGCTGCTGGGCTGGTATGTCGGGCCCGCCCTGTTTGCGGTGATAACCCTGCTGATCATCGAATGGCCGCTGTTTTCGTGGTTTACGAAAAAGCACGGCATCACGTTTTAGGCTTGTCGCTGGCACTGGCGGAAATTTGATCAAAATGCTAGTCTAACTGCAAAGGAGCCTAGCATGACAATTCGCCCAAACACCCCCAGCCCCGCCGATTTGTTTGAACTGGATCGGCGTCATTCGCTGCATCCGTGGACAAATTTTGGCCCGTTCACCGAAAGGGGCGCGCTGGTGATTTCGCGCGGGGAAGGGGCGCATTTGTGGGACGCAAATGGCAAGCGTTACTTTGATGCGGTGGGTGGGCTTTGGTGCACCAACATTGGGCTTGGGCGGGCGGAAATGGCCCGCGCGATTGGCGATCAGGCGCAGCGGCTTGCGTTTTCCAATACGTTTGTGGACATGACGAACGATCCATCGGCGCAGCTGGCGGGCGAAATTGCGCGCCTTGCGCCTGGGGATTTGAACCGCGTGCATTTCACAACGGGCGGGTCAACAGCTGTTGACACCGCTGTTCGGATGGTCAGCTACTATCACCACGCGCGCGGCAACTCGCAGAAAACTGATATCGTGGCGCGGGATCATTCCTATCACGGCAGCACGTACCTGTCGCAATCGGTGGGCAAGCGGCCCGGCGACCGTGTGGAAGAGTTTCGTTATAAAACAGATGGCATACACCATCTGGCCTGCCCAAACCCCTACCGCCGCCCTGATGGCATGTCCGAGGCGGAGTTTTGCGATACGCTGATCGCCGAGTTTGAAGCGCTGATTGACATCGTCGGAGCAGAGCGCATTGGCGGATTTATTGCCGAGCCTATTCAGGCATCGGGCGGAATCATTATTCCACCCAACGGCTATCTGCGCCGCATGTGGGACGTCTGCCAGCGTCATGATATTTTGTTCATCGCTGATGAGGTGGTTACCGCGTGGGGCCGTCTTGGCCATTGGTTTGCCAGTTTGGACGAATTTGGCGTGCAGCCTGATATGATTTGCACGGCAAAAGGGCTGACATCAGGTTACCTGCCCCTTGGCGCGGTGGTGTTTTCGGATCGGATTTGGGACGTTATGGCGCAGGGGGGCGCGCGGTGGTTTACATCGGGGCTAACCTATTCGGGCCATCCTGTTGCCTGCGCTGCGGGTCTGAAGAACATCGAAATTATGGCGCGCGAGGATTTACTGGGCAATGCCGCCCGCGTGGGGGCGTATTTTCAAACGCGCCTAAAGGCGCTGGAAGAGTTGCCTTTGGTGGGCCAAGTGCGGGGCCAAGGGCTGATGCTGTGCGTGGAAAACGTGGCCAATAAGGGCAGTAAGGAACCGCTGCCCGATGGCGCTAATGAGAGCAAACGCATTTCGGACGCTTGCGAAGACATGGGCCTTTTGGTGCGCCCGATTGGCCATTTAAACGTGATGTCTCCACCGCTGATCATCACCGAAAATGATATCGATTTCATTGCCGAGGTGCTGGAATCCGCAATCCTTCGAGTTACAGATGATTTGGTGCGCGAGGGGTATCGGCTGGGCTAGCGTTACCCGCATATGTCCAATCTCGCCCCTTGCCAACCCCGGCCGTGCGCCCTAGTTTTCATGCACGGATCCGCGCAGTCTCCGCCAGAACGATAGCGCCTTTTTGTCCGAGATTTTTATGCCATTAGAAGATGCTAAATCTGATATTGACGCCGCCTTTATGCGCCCCGATTTGCGCGGCTATTCTTTTGAAAACGCCTTTGCAGGCGCGACCAGTTTTCTGCGCCGCCGCTATTCCAAAGATCTAAGCGGTGTTGATCTGGCCATTACGGGCGTGCCGTTTGACCAAGCGGTCACGCACCGCGCGGGCACCCGCTTTGGCCCGCGCGCAATTCGCGAGGCGTCAAGCATGATGCCCTTTGATCCGCCGCATGGCTGGCCGACCCATCCCTTGGAAGATATGGCGATTGTCGATTATGGCGATCTAGCCTTTGATTATGCCAAAACTGCCGATTTTCCCGCGCGCCTAACAGATCATATCGCGGGAATTTTGGCCGCGGGGGCAGGGGCCATCACGCTGGGCGGGGATCATTACATCACCCTGCCCATCTTGCGCGCCTATGCCGCCAAACATGGCCCACTGTCAGTGATCCATTTTGATGCCCATTCCGACCTGTGGCCAGATGATGATCTGACCCGCATCGACCATGGCACCATGATGTATAAGGCAGTTAAGGCGGGCTATGTTGACCCCGCCACATCGGTACAGATCGGCATACGCACCACGACCGAGGATTACCTTGGCTTTCACGTCATTTCTGCCCGCGAATTGCACGAAAAAGGCCATATCTGGGCCACCGCCCGCGCCCGCGAAATTGTCGGCACGCGCCCGACATATCTGACCTTTGATATCGACGCGCTTGACCCCGCCTATGCGCCCGGCACAGGTACGCCTGTTTGGGGCGGGCTGCATTCGTGGCAGGCATCCGCGATGCTG
>CAXNJD010000110.1:0-5359 GCA_964202545.1 Cypionkella sp. | reverse complement strand
CATGGCGCGATGTTGACGCAGCGAACCACCCCGATGCCCCCTATGCCATTCGCATGAAAGCCCCGCGCACGGGGCAGACGCAAATTGTCGATCAGGTTCAAGGAATTGTAACAATTAACAACGATACTTTGGATGATATGATTGTTCTGCGGTCTGACGGCACGCCAACCTATATGCTGGCCGTTGTGGTGGATGATCACGATATGGGCGTCACGCACGTGATTAGGGGGGATGATCATTTGAACAACGCCGCCCGTCAGCAAATGGTTTATACTGCGATGGGCTGGGACGTACCAATTTGGGCGCATATCCCGTTGATCCACGGGCCCGATGGCAAGAAACTGTCCAAACGCCACGGCGCCACGGGTGTCGAGGAATATCAGGCTATGGGCTATCCCGCCGCTGGTATGCGCAACTATCTTACGCGTCTTGGCTGGGCCAAGGGGGATGCCGAAATTTTCACCACTGCCGATGCGATGAAGATGTTCGATCTGGCGGGAATCGGGCGCGCTCCCGCACGGCTGGATTTCAAAAAGCTAGAGAATACCTGTGGCCACCATATGGGCATGATGGAAGATAGCGCGCTGATGGCCGAACTAACCGCCTATTTGGCCGCAGCAGGCAAACCAGCCCTGACAGCGGCGCAGTCGGACTTACTGCAAAAGGCGCTGTATTGCGTGAAAGACCGCGCCAAAACCTTTCCAGATTTGCTAGACAAGGCACAATTTGCGCTGGCCGCCCGCCCGATCCAGCCCGATGAAGCATCGGCCAAGTCCCTAGATTCGGTATCCCGTGGTATACTGAAAACATTGACGCTGCATCTGCAAAATGTTAGCTGGACAAAAGACAGTTTAGAGCCGATCCTGAATGATGCAGCCGCAGCAAATGGCATCGGTTTTGGTAAACTTGCAGCGCCTTTGCGCGCCGCACTCGCTGGGCGCAGCGCCACGCCCAGCGTTTACGATATGATGCTGGTGCTTGGCCAAAGCGAGACGCTCGCGCGTCTGGCCGACTGCGCCGAATAAGGGAACACCGCCCCTTGGCTGGGACGGATCAAAACTGGGGAACCAAACATGACCGAACCAAACCGCACCGCTACGCTCACTCTTGACGGCAAGTCTTTTGAACTGCCAGTCATGTCACCCGTTTTGGGGCCAGATGTGATTGACATCCGCAAGCTGTACGACGCCGCTGATATGTTTACCTTTGATCCTGGGTTTACCTCGACCGCCGCTTGCGAAAGCGAGATCACCTTTATCGATGGTGACAAAGGTGAACTTTTGCATCGCGGCTATCCGATTGACCAATTGGCCAATCAATCCACCCATTTAGAACTGTGTTATTTGCTGCTTTACGGGGAACTGCCTACGGCGACAGAACTGGCCGATTTCCGCACCCGCGTCACGCGTCACACAATGGTGCATGAACAAATGCACAATTTCTTCCGTGGTTTCCGCCGTGATGCGCACCCAATGGCCACGATGGTGGGCGTGGTGGGCGCAATGTCGGCCTTTTACCACGACAGTCTAGACATCAACGACGATTGGCAGCGCGAAGTGGCCTCGATCCGCATGATCGCAAAATTGCCCACTATTGCGGCGATGGCCTATAAATATTCAGTCGGCCAACCCTTTGTTTATCCAAAGAACTCTTTGTCTTACGCGGGCAATTTCCTGCATATGTGCTTTGCTGTCCCTGCCGAGGAATATGTGGTCAACCCCATCATCGAAAAGGCGATGGACCGCATCATGATGCTGCACGCCGATCACGAGCAGAACGCATCCACCAGCACCGTGCGCCTTGCAGGCTCGTCGGGCGCAAACCCATTCGCCTGTATTGCCGCTGGCATTGCCTGCCTGTGGGGGCCAGCCCATGGCGGCGCAAACCAAGCCTGCCTTGAAATGCTGCGCGAAATTGGCACGGTTGATCGTATTCCCGAATATATCGCCCGCGCAAAAGACAAAACCTCGGGCTTCCGTCTGATGGGCTTTGGCCACCGCGTTTACAAAAACTTTGACCCGCGCGCGATAGTGATGAAAGAATCGGCAGACGAAGTGTTGGAGCTTTTGGGTATTCACAACAACCCACTGCTGCAAGTGGCCAAGGAACTAGAACGCATCGCCCTGACGGATGACTATTTCATTTCCAAAAAGCTGTACCCAAATGTCGATTTCTATTCGGGCATCATTTTGGAAGCGATGGGCTTCCCCACATCGATGTTCACCCCCATCTTTGCAATTTCCCGTACCGTGGGCTGGATTTCGCAGTGGAAAGAAATGATCGGCGAGAAAAACCAAAAAATTGGCCGCCCACGCCAGTTGTACGTTGGCGCGCCCAAGCGCAATTATGTGCCCGTGGATAAACGCTAGCGCCTCGCGTTCATCTCGGCACCAAAGCGCAACTCAAAGGCGGCACCGGACTGCGCCGCCTTTTTGCTTTGCAAAGGCATACCTGCCGCCTATAAAGCGGCCAAAATCATAGGGGGCCATATGCGCAGCGCCGAAATCACCCGCAAAACCAATGAGACTGCCATCAAAGTGTCCATCAATCTGGATGGCACGGGCAAATGCGCCTCAAACACGGGCGTTGGGTTTTTCGACCATATGATCGACCAACTGGCGCGCCATTCTTTGATCGACATCACCCTTACGGCGTCGGGCGATCTGCACATCGACGATCACCACACGGTCGAGGATTGCGGCATTGCACTGGGCCAAGCCTTAGCCCGCGCAGTGGGCGATAAACTGGGTATTCGCCGCTACGGCCATTTCAATTTGGCGATGGACGATGCACAAATAGCCTGCGCTCTGGATCTGTCCGCACGCCCGTTTTTGGTGTGGAACGTCGCCTTTCCCACCGCCAAAATCGGCACATTCGATACCGAACTGGTGCGCGAGTTTTTTCAAGCCCTGTCCACACACGGCGGCATCACTTGCCATGTCGATAAAATCCACGGCCTCAACAGCCACCACATCGCCGAGGCCGCCTTCAAATCCGTTGCTCGCGCCCTGCGCATGGCGGTCGAGGTTGACCCACGCGCGGCGGGTCAACTGCCCTCCACCAAGGGCGCGCTCTAGCGCTTTCACATTGGCCCAAATATCCATAACCCGCAGGCAACCATGCTGACCGCCCTAGTAGATTACGATTCAGGCAACCTTCATTCTGCGCATAAGGCCTTTGTCCGCATGGCAAATGAGGTTGGCGGCGGTGAGATTGTCGTCACATCGAACCCCCACGATGTGGCCCGCGCAGATCGTATCGTGCTGCCAGGGGACGGGGCCTTTCCCGCCTGCCGCGCAGCATTGGGCGGATATGACGGGCTGTTTGACGCGATTTCAGAATCGGTCATCACCCACGCCCGCCCTTTCCTTGGCATTTGCGTGGGTATGCAAATGCTGGCCACTTGGGGGCGCGAATATGAAAATACGCGCGGCTTTGATTGGATTGGCGGCGAAGTCACCCGCATCACCCCCAGCGATCCCGCGCTAAAAGTGCCGCATATGGGCTGGAATGATCTGGTTATAGAAGGCGAGCATCCCGTGCTTGCAGGCCTTGCCACAGGCGATCACGCCTATTTCGTCCACTCCTACGCGATGCAGGTCACAAACCCCGTCCAGCGGCTTGCCTATGCCGAGTATGGCGCGCAAATCACCGCCATTGTGGGCCGCGACAACATCATCGGCACCCAGTTCCACCCCGAAAAATCGCAATCCCTTGGCCTGCGGCTGATTGGCAATTTTTTGTCATGGCGGCCCTAGCTTCCGCACTGATTACTGCCGCACCCACGTGCCGCCATCGCGGCAAATCCCAAAAACACAGCCCGAAATGGCCAAGCTATCACCCGAAAGCTGCATTTTGGAATTATAGGTCGCATCGCGATCAGGCGACCAGATTTTGCCCCCGTCATAAACGCCGCCGCCTTGCGCGGTCATTTCCGAAATAATCTGCTTGCCGATATCGCCGCCAGATGTCGCCACCTCGCCCGCGCCATTCACACCCTTAATTAGCGTGCCGCAAAACGCTGGCCCGCAAGAGGCAATCTGGATAAAGCCATATGCCCCATCATCCTGCGGCGCGGTTTTCCATAACCCTTCAACAGGGTCAGCGGCCAGCGCGGCACTGGCCAGCACGGCAAAACCTGCCGCCATCACACATAGCTTTTGCATCGCCCTACTCCCCTTGCTACAACTTTGGGCAGATTCTGAACAAATCTTCGTATCGCGCAAGACATAAGTTTGCATCCCGCCCACCTGTGCCGTAAAGGGCGTGCAAAACGGAGTGCGCCGATGATCCTTTATCCAGCAATTGATCTGAAAGACGGGGCCTGCGTGCGCCTTTTGCGCGGCGATATGAACGCGGCCACAGTCTTTGGCACCGATCCTGCCGCGCAAGCCCGCGCATTTCAGGATGCAGGCTGCGATTGGCTGCATTTGGTTGATCTGAACGGCGCGTTTGCAGGCCAACCTGTGAACGGCGCGGCGGTTGAGGCGATCCTTGCCGCCACCTCCATCCCCGCGCAACTGGGAGGCGGTATCCGCGACATGGCCACCATCGAGATGTGGCTCACGCGCGGGATTGCGCGGGTGATCCTTGGCACCGTGGCTGTTGAAAACCCCGATTTAGTGCGGCAGGCGGCAAAAGCCTTCCCCACCCAAATCGCTGTGGGCATCGACGCGCGCGCGGGCCTTGTCGCCACCAAAGGCTGGGCGACCGAGACGAATGTTCAAGCCACCGACCTTGCCAAATCCTTTGAAGATGCAGGCGTTGCCGCCATCATTTATACCGATATCGACCGCGATGGCGCGATGCAGGGGCCGAACATTGCGGCAACCGAAGCATTGGCGCGCGCCGTTTCCATCCCCGTCATCGCCTCGGGCGGGGTGTCGTCTATGGCCGATCTTGCCGCCCTGCGCGCCACGAGTATCATCGCAGGGGCCATCTCAGGCCGCGCGCTTTATGACGGGGCCATAGACCTTGCCGCAGCACTGGATATGCTGCGCCGCTAAGCCCTTCCTAACTCCCCAAATACCTTGGGGGTGAGCGTAGCGAGGGGGCCTAGCCCCCTTCCCCCTTCCCCCTGCCCGCCCCCCGCGCTATACCGCAGATATGCTAAAAACCCGCATCATCCCCTGCCTTGATGTCGCCGATGGCCGCGTGGTCAAGGGCGTGAATTTCACCAATCTGATCGATGCGGGCGACCCTGTAGAAGCCGCCCGCGCCTATGATGCCGCTGGCGCGGACGAGTTGTGTTTCTTAGACATCCACGCCACGCACGAAAATCGCGGCACGATGTTTGATCTGGTCACCCGCACCGCCGAGGCGTGCTTTATGCCCCTTACAGTGGGCGGCGGGGTGCGCA
>CAXNJD010000109.1:0-5382 GCA_964202545.1 Cypionkella sp. | reverse complement strand
GGCGGCCTGACATTTTGCCGATGTAGAAATATATCCCCGCAAATATGCCGAACACTGCGCCAAGGCTCATCACATAGTGGAAGTGCGCGATGACATAGTAGGTGTCATGGTAGGCGCGATCCACAGGCGCTTGGGATAGTACAATGCCCGTCACCCCGCCCACAGTGAACAGAAAGATAAAGCCAATGGAAAACAGCATTGGCGTCTCAAAGCTTAGCGATCCGCCCCACATGGTTGCGATCCACGAGAAGATTTTGATGCCCGTTGGTACGGCAATCACCATTGTCGCCAGCATAAAATAGCTTTGCTGGGTTACGGACATACCAACCGTATACATGTGGTGGGCCCAGACGACAAAGCCCAGAACCCCGATTGCGACCATCGCATAGACCATCGGCAGATAGCCAAAGATCGGTTTGCGCGAGAATGTCGAGATCACTTGGCTGACAATACCAAAGGCGGGGATTACGATAATATACACCTCTGGGTGGCCAAAGAACCACAGAATGTGTTGATACAAGATCGGGTCGCCGCCGCCGGCAGGGTTGAAGAAGGTAGTACCGAAGTTGCGGTCGGTCAGCAGCATTGTAATGGCGCCAGCCAGCACGGGCAGAGCCAACAAGATCAGCCAAGCGGTCACAAAGATCGACCACGCAAACAGCGGAACCTTGTGCATGGTCATACCAGGTGCGCGCATGTTCAAAAAGGTTGTGATCATGTTAATCGCACCCAAAATCGACGACGCGCCCGAAAGATGCACGGCGAAAATCGCCAAATCCATCGAATATCCTGGCTCGTTGCTGGACAGCGGCGGATACAGAACCCAGCCCACGCCCGTGCCGATTTGGTCATCACCGCCGGGTGCAACAACGGATGCAATCGCAAGCGAGGTGCCAGCCACATACAGCCAGAACGACAGGTTGTTCATACGAGGAAAGGCCATGTCTGGCGCGCCAATTTGCAGCGGCATGAAATAGTTGCCAAAGCCGCCAAACAGCGCTGGGATCACGACGAAGAACATCATCAAGATGCCGTGGGCCGTAATCGTCACGTTCCAGATATGCCCGTTGGGCGTGCATTCGGCCGCGCTGTCGGCCACAAAGCGCAGGCCTTCTTGGCACATGTATTGAACGCCAGGATGCATCAATTCAAGGCGCATATACACCGTGAAGATCACAGCCAGCAGGCCAACAAAGCCCGAGGTGAACAGATAGATAATCCCGATATCTTTGTGGTTGGTCGACATGAACCAGCGGGTAAAGAACCCGCGGTGGTCGTCATGGTCGCCGTGGATGGCTGCGTCGGCCATTGGCATCTCCCGCTAAATTACAAAATGGGCGCGCAGGTGGCGCGCGCCAATGGCCCTTGTTTAGATTGGCCGTGCTTTTTGCGCAATCGCAGACTTTGATCTGCATCAATAATTTATGGTCAAATTGACGCAGGTGAGGTGACTTTTTAGAAACCTAACAGCCAAAAGGGCAGGCACTTTGGCCTGCCCTTTTCGCCGTTGCGATCGCCGTGCAGCTTACTGCGCGACTGATGCCAGATACGCGGCCACATCGGCACCGCCTTTGGCCAGCTTGAACGACATTTTCGATTTGGCAGCGCTATCGCCCGTTTTCTCTTTCAGCCATGCGGCTGGATCGGCGACATAAGCGGTCAGCAAAGCTTCGTCCCAGACCACGCCAGCAGCGCCCACGGCCAAGATCGATTCGCCGTATTTGAAATCGGCAACGCTGGCCACAGCGCGGCCCACAACGCCGTAAAGGTTCGGCCCTGTTTTGCCGCCCTTTACAATCGCCGTGCCATCATCGGCCACGATGGAATGGCAGGCCTTGCATTTGTTGAACTCTTTCTCGCCAGCCGCGGCATCTTGGGCCAAGGCAGGAACTGCCAGTGCCACAATCGCCAGACTTGCTAACATCAGTGTCTTTTTCATCTTGCCCTCTTTTTTGGCGTGAATGTCTTACCAAAGCCTGAGTCGCTTTGGACTAGCACATTTCAGTATGAATAGGACTGATATGCAATAGCAAGCAGTGTCGCAGTGCTTAGACTGAGCATTCGGTGGGCCCATCGCCAGATAGACGCGCAAGCATCTGGGGCAACTGGGCCAGAAGAGCCGCGTCCAAATCGGTCAGCGTAACGGGTAGGCCCAAATCGACAAGACTGGTCACTCCGTGGTCTTTTATCCCGCAGGGCACGATTCCGCTAAAATGCGAAAGATCAGGTTCAACATTGATGGAAATGCCGTGAAAGCTGACCCAGCGGCGCAGTTTTACACCAATCGCGGCGATTTTATCTTCGGCGGCCGCGCCGCCTGCGCCAATGCAATCAGGCCGTACCACCCATACGCCCACACGGCCTGCGCGCCGCTCGCCGCGCACATTAAAGGCGTTAAGTGTCGCGATGATCCAATCTTCCAGTGCGCAAACAAAGCGGCGCACATCGCGTCCGCGTTTGTTCAGATCAAGCATGACATAGACAACCCGCTGCCCCGGCCCGTGATACGTATATTGCCCGCCGCGCCCTGCGATATGCACAGGAAAGCGGCTTGGGTCGGTCAGATCGGTAGGATTGGTAGACGTACCCGCAGTGTACAGGGGCGGATGTTCCAGCAGCCAAATCGCCTCATCCGCCGTGCCTGCGGCAATCTCGGCCACGCGGGACTCCATCGCGGCAAGGGTTTCGGTGTAGGGGGCAAATCCGCTGATATGTTTGATTTCCATTCAGTTCCCCTTACGCGGCAAAAGCCCTGCAGCGCGGGCATCATTCATCCGGGCGCGGGCGATGGTAAGGCGGTCGCCGTTTATCAAAAGTGCCTCTGCCCCGTCGCCCACGCGAGCGACCGATATAACCCCCGCCATCGCCACCCAATGCGAGCGGTGGATTTGCAAGCCCGCAATTGGTGCTACCTCGCGCATGGCATCGGCTAGACGCATCAAAAGCATCTCGCGCCCCTTGGTGGTGATGACGATGATATAATGATCTTCAGCGGTCACGGCCAGCAACGCGCCGCGTTTTTCCAGTGGAAGACGGAACAACAGCGCGGGGTTGCGTGCCGTGCTGTCCTGTTTTTGCGATTGCAGCACCACGCCGACAGCTTCGACGACAAAGCAAATCACATAAACAGCGCCAAAACCAAGGGCGAGGTCGCGCGCGCCGCCCAAATCCAGCCCGAGCCCCGTGTTTAAGACCCCCAAAACCAGCGCTACAGCTATTGCCGATCCGAATGCTGCAAGCGCAATGCGCACGCCGCGCGGGCCGCGCGGCATATAAGGGCGCATGGCCATTGTTCCCAGAAAACCTGCGCCATAGGTCAGCGGCACGACCAAGGCCCAATAGGCCAAACGGGGCAGCAGGGAAAAAGCATCAAGCGTGCCAAAGGGGCCAGAGACGCCCACAACAACGGCCACCCCCGCCAGCGCGGCAAGGGTGGGGGGATGCGAAAACTCGTCCCGCAGATCACGAAGCGCCAGTTGCACCCGCCTGCCGTTCACGAAGAAACCCCTTTGTTAACGCATCTTATATTGCAGGCTTGGCCCGCGTCTTAGCAGGATTAGCACAGATCGAAGCCACGGGCAAAGCGCCCTAACCATAAGGAAAATTCATGTCTGTAGCCGCCCTGACTTCGGCCCCCGCCATTGTCCAAATTCATGCGGGTCTGGCGATTTTGTCCTTCGCCCTTGGGCCCGTGGCGCTGCTGCGCAGTAGGCGGGATTTGATACATAGGGTGACGGGCTATGTTTGGGTGCTGGCGATGTTTGGCACGGCGATATCGTCGCTGTTCATATCGGAAAACCCAATGCTGGGACCGTTCTCGCCCATTCATATCCTAAGCGTCATAACGCTGGGCGGGCTGACCTATGCGTTGCGCGCCGCCATCAGGCGCGACGTCATTTCCCATGGCCGCGCGATGCGGGCGCTGTATGCACAGGCGCTAATTATCCCAGGCATGTTTACGTTTCTGCCGGAGCGGAGGATGAACGTTGTCTTTTCGGGTGGGCAGGATATGGCGGTGTTTTGGGTTGCGGCGATTGTGGGCGCGCTGGTGATGGCGGGGATTTGGTTTCACCCCACGTTGTCGCGTGCGGTGGGGTTGCAAGGCGGTGGCTGGCGCAGAATCCCTCTTTTCTTTGGCCGCCCTAACCGCTAAAGACACCCTTATACCAAAGAGTGCGGATGTGGCGGAATTGGTAGACGCGCAGCGTTGAGGTCGCTGTTCCTTAACCGGAGTGAAGGTTCGAGTCCTTTCATCCGCACCAATTATAAAACGGGCTGCACCCAAGGGTGCGGCCTTTTTCTTTGGCGCTGTCCATGGCCCAAACAAAGAGGCTTCGGTCCCCCCGCGAGATGTTTCGGCCAATGCGAAAAGGTTTAAGGCAGGATATGCAGCCAGACCCAGACCGAAACCAGCGCGCCTAGCGTGCCGATGAGCACAGCCGAGGCCGCTACACGCCGCCCCAGTCCGAACATATTGGCGAACATATAGGCGCTGACGCCTGGGGCCATCGCGGCGGTCAGCGTGGCGGAGCGAAGGGCGGCAGTGTCGAGAGCGAATATCCCGCGCGCAAGGGCATATGTGATGGCTGGGTGCAAGATCAGCGAGGCGGCAACGACCATCGCAATCAGGCGCATCTCGCCTTCGGGACGATAGCGCAGCAGCACGCCGCCCAGTCCAAACAAGGCAGCAGGAATACCCGAGCGGGCCAGCATTTCGGTGGCGCTGTCCAAAACGTTTGGCATGGGCAGGTTTGAAAGGTTGAGCGCAAAGCCGCACAGAATGCCTATGACAAGGGGCTGGGTGAAGATGCCTTTTGCTGCGTTTTGGGCGAGTGCAAAAGCGCCTTGTGCAGGCGCGCCTTTGGCCTGCGCCAGCACCATTGCGACGATGCCGAAAGTGTATAACAACGGCGCGTGGATGGAAATAATGGCGAAATTGCCCGCCAGCGCCTCTGTACCATAAGCACGTTCCGTGATGGGCACACCCAGCAGAAGGGTGTTAGAGAAATACGCAGCAAAGCCTGCAGCCACGGATTCAGGCAAGCTGCGGCCAAAGCCCCAACGTGCGGCGGTGAAGAGGGCGGCAAAGGATGCGAATGCGCCGATGTAGAAAGATGCCATAAGGCCGATGCTATAGGTGGCGCTAAGGTCTAGGGTTGCTATGGCACGAAATAGCAGCACGGGCAGGGCAAAACTTTGCGCATAGGTCATAATGCCGTCAACCGCCGCGGCATTCAGCGCGCCAAAGCGGGCGGCAAGGTATCCTGCCCCAATCAGCAAAAACACGGGCAGGATCACGTCTAAAAGCGCACTCATTCCGGCAGATCGGTGGAGGGCAGTTCCAGCGTCAGGGCCAGACCGTCATAGGCGGGGGTGATTTGG
>CAXNJD010000108.1:0-5386 GCA_964202545.1 Cypionkella sp. | reverse complement strand
ATTCAGTTGGCGGATGCCTGCACGCTCTAGCGCCGAGACGTGAACGAACACGTCTTTGTTGCCATTTGCGGGGGCGATAAAGCCAAAACCCTTGGTTGCGTTGAACCATTTCACTGTGCCATTGGCCATAGTGATATCTCCGTTTTAGTGTCCCATCCGCAGGATGCGATGGCGCGGCTCAGTCACGTTAGTATCGATCGCTGAAGCCGTAAGGAGACAGATTTTTCGAGATTAGCGTTTTTCGCCCCCACCCTATGCGCCTTTTCGGTGCAAAAAACAAGGGGTGAAAAACGCAGCTGATAAATCAATCAAAGGTTGCAAAAATTAGTCCTGTGCGCGGCCCTGATAGGAATAGTCATCGGTATTGATGACTATGCGTACGCCCGCGCCGATATGGGGCGGAACCATCACACGCAGACCATTGGTGCACACCGCAGGCTTATAGCTGGACGATGCCGTTTGCCCTTTGACCACGGGTTCTGTTTCGGCGATCTCGACCGTTACGCGCTGCGGCAATTCTATGGCAATGGCCACGCCGTCATAGGTTTTAAGATAAACTTTGATACCCTCGGTCAGAAACACCTTGTCGTCGCCAACCACATCAGGATGCACGGCGAATTGCTCGTAAGTGGTTGGTTCCATAAAATGGTAACCTTCGCCGTCTTCATATAGAAAATCATATTCCCGCTCGTCCACGTTGGCCTTTTCGACCATTTCCGTTGTGCGCCAACGCTCTGACACTTTCACCCCGTCAGAAATGCGGCGCATATCAACCGAAGTCGTCGGCGTGCCCTTGCCTGGGTGGAAATTTTCGGCCTTTAGAACGGCATAAAGCTTGCCTTCCATTTCGACCACATTGCCTTTGCGCAGGCTAGAAGCGATGACTTTCACGGCTTTGATCCTTGTTTTTGGGCGCAAGCGGCCCTATCGGGGGCTGCGCAGACTGGCTGCGCTTTAGCCTAGTTTTTTGCTAATCTCCAGAGGATAGCCGAAATCATGCAAATTCCGTGGTGGAACGCCCAAACCCACGCAGACCGCCGTCCGCTGCTGCTGGCCCGAAACCGTATTCTGGCGGCGCAGCGCGCATGGCTGACGCAGGCTGGATTTATCGAGGTTGATCCAGCCGCACTGGCCATCAGTCCTGGGAATGAGGCGCATCTGCATGGGTTTGCAACGCAGGCGCTGGGCAATGATGGGCAAGCGCGGCAGTTGTATCTACATACAAGCCCCGAATTTGCGATGAAAAAGCTGCTGGCTGCAGGCGAGACACAGATTGCCGCCTTTTCCCATGTGTTTCGTAACCGCGAGAGGGGCGCGCTGCACAGCCCCGAATTTACCATGCTGGAATGGTATCGCACTGGTGCAGATTACAGCGTTTTAATGGCGGATATTGCGGCGCTGATTGCGGCTTCGGTGCGTGCGGTGAGCGGCGATAGTTTGCAGTTTCGCGATCGGTTGTGCGATCCGTTTGCGCCATTTGAACGCATATCTGTGCACAGCGCGTTTGAAACATATGCTGGCGTTGATCTGCTGGCGACAATGGATGCCGCAGGCCAAACCTACCGCGATGCTTTGGCCGCGCAGGCATGCGCCATTCATCTGCGTGTGGCTGATGATGACACGTGGAGCGATATAGTGTCGCGCATCCTATCGGAAAAGGTCGAGCCGCATTTGGGCATGGGCCGCCTGACAGTGCTAGACCATTACCCCGCAGCCGAAGCTGCCCTTGCCCGCAAACTGCCTACCGATTCGCGCCTGGCTCAGCGGTTCGAGGTTTATGCTTGCGGGGTCGAACTTGCGAATGGATTTGGTGAGTTAACGGATGCCGATGAACAGCGCCGCCGTTTTGCAGCCGAAATGGCCGAAAAGCAGCGCGTTTACGGCGAAACCTACCCCGTCGACGAAGATTTTCTGGCCGCTTTGGCCCAAATGCCCGATGCCGCGGGCATTGCTATGGGCTTTGACCGCGTTGTAATGCTGGCCACTGGCGCGCCGCGTATCGATGATGTGCTGTGGACACCTGTGCCCTAAGGTGCGGGTTTTGCCCCTTCCCCCCCGTGCAACCACAGGATAAGCTGGCGCCATGCAGTGGAATTTGCCCAATACCTTGACTGTTCTGCGCCTGCTTGCTGCCCCTGGCGTGGCGGTGATGTTTTTGTATTTTCACCGCCCTTGGGCAGATTGGTTTGCGCTGGCGCTGTTTGTCGGCGCGGCTGTGACCGATTGGTTCGATGGCTATCTTGCGCGGCTTTGGCACCAAGAAAGCAAATTCGGTGCGATGCTTGACCCGATTGCCGATAAGGCGATGGTTGTGATCGCAATTATGGTGCTGACGGGGTATTCGGGCATGAACCCTTGGCTGATTTTGCCTGCAACAATTATTCTTTTTCGCGAGGTGTTCGTTTCGGGCCTGCGCGAATTTTTGGGTGCCAAGGCAGGCTCGTTGCCTGTAACCAAACTGGCAAAATGGAAAACCACCGCGCAGATGGTGGCGATTGCGGTTTTGTTCCTTGGCACAGGGTTAGAGTATTTAAACGGTGTCGCCATGCAGGGCATGACGACCGATCAATATTCTGCGGCAGTTTCTGCTGGCCTTGCCGACCCGATCCGCGCCTGCGGCAAGCGCGATTGCGCTTCGGTAGTCTGGGATCTTGGGCTGGTATTGATGTGGGTCGCGGCAATCCTGACGGCGATGACGGGTCTCGACTATTTCAACAAATCGCGCCCCTACCTGAAAGAAAACCCATGATCACGGTGGTTTATTTCGCTTGGCTGCGGGAACGAATTGGCACTGGCCGCGAACAGATTGAAACGCAGGCCGAAACTGTTGCGCACCTGGTGGCAGAATTATCGGCCATCGATTCCTATCATGCCGCAGCGTTTGCGGATTTGCGTGCAGTGCGGGTTGCTGTGGATCAGGTATTGACCGATTTTGGCGCACCGCTGGCAGCAGCGAAAGAGGTGGCGTTCTTTCCCCCCATGACGGGGGGTTGAATGATTTCGGTTCAATCCGCGCCCTTTGATTCGGGCGATATCGCAAACCGCTTTGCGGCTGCGCAAACTGGGGCTGGGGCGATTGTCACCTTTTCGGGGGTGGTCCGTGGCGATGGCGGCTTGATTGGCTTGGAAATCGAACATTATCCGGCCATGACCTTGCCTGCGATTGAAGATATGGTTAACGCGGCGCGCGGCCGCTTTGGCCTGCTGGATGCTTGGGTGATCCACCGCTATGGGCGGCTTAATGTGGGCGAGGTGATTATGATGGTCGCCGCATCCGCCCCGCACCGAAAGGACGCTTTCGCGGGGGCAGAATTTCTAATGGATTACCTAAAATCCCGAGCGCCGCTTTGGAAGAAAGAACATCGCACAGATGGCACGGCGTGGGTTGCCGCGAAAGACAGCGACGAGGCGTTGCTGGCCCGCTGGAATTAGGTAAACAACTGGTCAAACCGTGCCAGAAAATCAGCACGCACTTCGGCGGGGGGGCGCAGACGAATTGACAGGCCGCGCAAAACAGCAAGGTCGGGCGCGCCAAATAGTTTATCTGCCTCGGCTTGATCAAAACCCGCAATTTCAACTGCTTCTAGCCATGCAGAAACCTTATCGGCGGCTTTGATGGCCTTTTTCACAGGAACAGGCAGCACAGCAGGCAGACCAAAGCGCAGATGAATTGCGGCAGATAGGCGCATATCCATTTGGCCGTAACCATCCCCCACCGCCGATTTCACGGGTGAAATCATATCACCAATCACGTATTCTGGCGCGTCATGCAACAAGGCTGCCAGTTGCCACTTAACATCTGATACCGCGCGCGCAAAAATCGCCTCGACCAGAAGCGAATGTTCAGCAACTGAATAAGCGAAATCACCCCGCGTCTGCCCGTTCCACCGTGCGACAAAGGCAAGACCGTGTGCGATATCGGCAATTTCAATATCCATCGGGGTCGGATCCAACAAATCCAGCCGCCGCCCAGATAACATCCGCTGCCATGCCCGTGATTGCTTCATAAACGTCCTCATTTTCGCCGTATTTTAATGACATTGCCCGCGGCAGTTGTCGAGTGGGGGTATCCGTGCTATTTGCCCCCTAGCAAAACAGGAGCGTGGCAAATGGCCAAGGATTATATCGTAAAAGACATCGCTTTGGCCGAATTTGGCCGCAAAGAGTTGACCATAGCCGAAACCGAAATGCCGGGCCTAATGGCACTGCGCGAAGAATTCGGCGCAGCGAAACCGCTAAAGGGCGCGCGCATTGTGGGCAGCCTGCATATGACCATCCAAACCGCCGCGCTGATTGAAACGCTGACAGCGTTGGGTGCCGAAGTGCGCTGGGCGTCGTGCAACATCTTCTCGACCCAAGATCATGCCGCCGCCGCAATCGCTGCCGCTGGCATTCCTGTGTTTGCGATTAAGGGCCAGACCCTGACCGAACATTGGGATTATCTGGACAAATCCTTTATGTTTGCAGATGGCGCGAACATGATTTTGGACGATGGCGGCGATGCTACGCTGTACGTTCTGCTGGGCGCGCGCGCTGAAGCGGGCGAAGAGATTATCCCCGTACCCGCCTCGGAAGAGGAAGAGGTGATCAAACTGCAAATTCATAAGCGGATGAAAGAAAGCCCTGGCTGGTTCACCAAAACCCGCGAGGCGATCAAGGGTGTGTCCGAAGAAACCACTACGGGCGTGCACCGCCTGTATGAATTGCACAAAAACGGCCAACTGCCGTTCCCTGCGATTAACGTGAACGATTCGGTCACGAAATCAAAGTTTGATAACAAATACGGCTGCAAAGAATCGTTGGTGGACGGTATTCGCCGCGCCACCGACACTATGATGGCGGGCAAAGTGGCTGTGGTTTGCGGCTATGGCGATGTAGGTAAAGGTTCGGCGGCATCTTTGCGCGGGGCTGGTGCGCGCGTAAAGGTCACTGAAGTTGACCCAATTTGCGCGCTGCAGGCAGCGATGGACGGGTTCGAAGTGACGCTGCTGGAAGATGAAGTGGCACATGCCGACATCTTCATAACCACCACTGGCAACCGCGACGTGATTCGGATCGAGCATATGCGCGAAATGAAGGACATGGCGATTGTTGGCAACATCGGCCACTTTGATAACGAAATTCAAGTGGCGGCGCTGCGCAACCACAAATGGACAAATATCAAAGAACAAGTGGATATGATCGAGATGCCTTCGGGCAGCCGCATCATCCTGCTGTCGGAAGGCCGGCTTTTGAACCTTGGCAACGCCACGGGGCACCCATCGTTTGTGATGTCGGCATCTTTCACCAACCAAGTGCTGGCGCAAATTGAACTGTGGACAAAGGGCAACGAGTATCAGCCCGGCGTTTACATTCTACCCAAAGCGTTGGACGAAAAGGTTGCGCG
>CAXNJD010000107.1:0-5405 GCA_964202545.1 Cypionkella sp. | reverse complement strand
TTAACTCGCAGGCCGAAGCAACGGCGTGATCAACCGCACAGCCACGCGGCGGTTTTGCGGCTCGCTGGCCTGAGTATCAATCCGCAGTTCCGTCTCGCCATAGCCTTGCACGATCATATTTTCAGGCGGGATGGCAAAATATTCCGACAGCGCCAGCGCCACCGATTCTGCGCGGCGGTCTGACAAAGCAAGGTTCAGCGCAGCCGCGCCCGTGGCATCGGTGTGCCCTTCGACCAAGAACATCTCGGCAGGGTTTTTCACCAGCATATCCTGCATCACCTCGCCCAAATCGGCCAAAGCATTGGCCTGTTCGGGCGTGATCGCAGCAGAACCAGAGGCAAAAGTCACCCGTTCGACATCCACCTCTGCGGCCAGCACGCGCACTTCCGCGATATCGCGAAGTTGCCGCCAGCTAAAGCCGCGCCCCAGCTTTTCGATCTGGCGCGCAGCAATGGCGGCGCGCAGGGCGGCATCTTCACTGCGGGTCGCGCCAACAACCCGCGGGCGCGGCAGGTCAGCCACATTGACGGGACGTTCGGGCGCAAACTCGTCCAGCAGTACCAATTCACGGCCAAGGCGGTCGTATTGCGCGCGTCGCAGCACGCGGCCTGTGGCATCGCGCACTGTCACCACCTGAGTGCCATCAGCGCGCTGCACGATGGTGCGCGACGAGCCATCGTTATAGGTTTCGGTGCGCACAGTTGATCCCGCTTGGCGCAAGATAGCGTCGTCATCTTTATACAGCCCATAGGAGCCATCGGGGTTTTGCACCACCACGCGGTCACCCGTGTTCGAGACGACAGTTGATTTGCCTTCAATCGAATTCAGCACTTGGCCAATCACAACCGCACCCAGCACGAACAGGCCAACCTTTTCCAAATCGGAAAGCCCTGTCTTTTTGCCATCGGCGGTTTTCTTGGGTGCGGCTTTGAATTCCTGCGACGAGGATCGGATTTGTGCAGCCGTTACGGTTTCAACTGTAGTAGCGACCGTATTTTCGGTTACGGGAATCGCGTTAAGGGCAGCTTCGGCATCGGCTGGATCGATCAAAGCATCGCTGCCAGCGTCTGCTTCGATTACGGGCAGGGGCGCGTCTAAAGGTGCAGCCACTGCGGGCGGGGCCGTCTCGCCGTTCGGGTCTGAAGGGGCGACCAGCAGGGTCGACAGCGCCTCGGCTTCGGTATCGGAGACGACGGGTGCGTCGATCAGCGGCGCGTCGGGATCAATAGGGGTTTCTTCGGCCACTAAACCCGCAGCAGGGTCAATGATTGTGCCATCTGCGGCAGTCGTTTCTGCAACGCCTTCAGCCAAAGCCGCCTCGGTTTGTGCCTGAATTTCAGCATCCGTGGGGGCATCGGTCGCGGTTTCAGCCTGCGCGGCTGCATCAGCGTCCGCCTGTGCGGCTGCATCAGCCTCTACCTGTTCGGCTGCATCAGCCTCTACCTGTTCGGCGGCATCAGCCTCGGCCTGTGCGGCGGCATCAGCCTCGGCCTGCGCGGCGGCATCAGCCTCGGCCTGTGCGGCGGCTTCTGCCTCGGCCTGCGCGGCGGCATCAGCCTCGGCCTGCGCGGCGGCTTCCGCCTCTGCCTGTGCAGCGGCTTCTGCCTCAGCCTGCGCCGCTGCCTCCACTTGCGCAGCGGCTTCAGCCTCGCGGTCTAGATCGCGCTGAATTTTCTTTGCCGCTTTCTGGATCTCTTCATTCTCCAGATCGCAAACCAATTCGGCCGTCGGTTCACACAGCACTGTGCCATCTGCGGCGATAATTCTGTCTGCATCGTCCATCACTTGCGCCATCATCGGCAGCGGGGCCATTGGCATCATCGCCATCGAAACGATCGTGGTCGAGGTCAGCAAACGCTTCATCATTCGTCCTTCCATCTGGAAACGGCCACCCATCGTGCCGCCTTTGAATTCTTTTGCCAAATCTACGCCCGCTATGCGATAGCAGTTTCGCATTATGAGCGGATCGATGCGCGATATCTTATAGCAAAACCCAAAAGCTGCTTGGCCCCACCTTGCGCTTTGTGCAGATTGCGCAACAGGCTAGTCCGCCTATAAGGAGAGACAATGCGCGCCCTTGCCATAACCTGCGTCAAGAATGAAGGCGCGTTTTTGCTCGAATGGCTGGCGCACCATCGTGCCGTTGGCTTTACCGATTTTCTGATCTACTCGAATGACTGCAGCGATAGCACCGATGCGATGCTGGATCGCCTGCAAGATTTGGGTTGGCTGACTCATATCCGCAACGATGGCCCGCACGAAAAGGGGCCGCAATGGGCAATGCTGAAAGACGCCGAACGGCAACCTCTGACCTTAGCTGCGACCTGGGTAATGGTGCTGGACGTAGACGAATTTGTAAACATCCACACGCGGGACAAAACGCTTTGTGATTTGTTGGCCGCCCTTCCAGATGCGGATGCAATCGCCATGACCTGGCGGCTTTTTGGCAATGGCGGCGCGGTAGAGATGCGCGATGCGCCCGTGACCGCAAGCTTTACGCTTGCCGCCCCTGCCACGCTGGGCTGGCCATGGCGGGCGCAAATGTTCAAAACTCTCATGCGGGGGCCAGCGCATGGCCCCTTTGACAAGCTGGGCGTTCACCGCCCGCGCCGCGTAAAAGATGGGGCAAGCCCACGCTGGTATGATGGCACTGGCCGCGCCTTGGGCGGCGAATTTGCAGGTGGGCGGGTGTTTTCGGATTACACACAAAACAACTATACGCTGGCGCAACTCAACCATTACCCGCTCGGATCGATAGAGAATTATCTTGTGAAAGCTGACCGCGGCCGTGCCAACCGCGAGGCGTCAGGCTTTGACATGGGCTATTGGATCGAACGAAATTTGAACGCGGTTGAAGACATCAGCATTACAGGCCTTGATAGCCAAAGCTTGCGCGATGCGCTACATGCCGACCCCGTTTTGGGCGATTTGCACAAACGCGCCTTTGCGTGGCGCAAGGCCCGCTTTGCCCAATTGATGCAACAAGAGCCTTGGCGCGCCCTCTACGGCCGCCTGCGTATGGCTGCGCCATCGCAGGCGCTTAGCGTGGATGAGGCACGCGAGATAACGCGCCACATCCCGCATATTCAGGATTAAAGAATTAGTAGCTTACGACCAGCCGCGCCAAAACCTCGCTGCGCGCCTTCGTTTCACTTAGCATACAAGACATAATCGCAACGCCCTGCCCCGATCCGCCCACCCAATTAAAGCCCTCAGCCGCGCAAGTGCCATCGCGCACCGCGATCCATGCGCGCTGCGCACCCCGCAGGGCATCTTGCGCGCCGCGCTCGGCTTTGGGCAGGCTGTCATCAATGGATTTCATCTGGGCCATGGCCGATTTATCGGCGGCGTTTAGAACGGCATCCGCTGCCGCATATTTCTTATCTAAGCACGCGCTCATCGAAGCGGTGGTTTGCGCCAAATCACAATTCGCGCTTTGCGCAATGGACTGCCCCGCGCACAAAACTGCCAGTCCGATAGTTACGATAAGGCTAAAATATGGTTGCCGCATTATCTTCTCTCCAAAATTCAATAATTGAAGCCTGTATGGCCCAATTGGCGGTGCAGTGCATCTGGAAATGCGCGCCGCGATGCGCTAATCGGCTGGCATGACGGACATTCTGACCATCCCTCGCCCTGACGATATGCACCTGCATCTGCGCGATGGCGCAATGCTGGCGGGTGTTCTGCCCGAGACCGCGCGCCATTTTGGCCGTGCGATCATAATGCCCAATTTGGTGCCCCCCGTAGTGACGATGGCCGATGCGCATGCCTACCGCGCGCGCATAATCGCAGCCTTGCCCAAAGGTGCAGATTTCACCCCACTGATGACGCTATACCTAACCGAAGGCACCGATGCGAATGATGTTGCCGCCGCCCACGGCGCGGGGCTGATCCGTGCGGTCAAACTTTATCCAGCAGGGGCTACCACCAATTCGCACGGCGGGGTGCGCGATGTTGCCCGCGTGTTGCCCGTGCTGGAAAAAATGACCGAAATTGGCCTGCCTTTGTGCATCCACGGCGAAGTGACCGACCCAGATGTCGATATCTTTGATCGCGAAGCCGTGTTTATTGACACTGTCCTCGACCCGCTGCGCCGCCGCCTGCCAGACTTGCGCGTGGTGATGGAACATATCACCACATCACAAGGCGTTGATTATGCCCGCACGGGCGGGGATAATTTGGCCGCAACGATCACCACCCATCATCTGATCATCAACCGAAATCACATTTTGGCGGGCGGCATCAAACCGCATTATTACTGCCTGCCCGTGGCCAAGCGCGAAAGCCATCGCTTGGCCCTGCGGGCTGCGGCGACAAGTGGCGAGGCGCGGTTTTTCTTGGGCACCGACAGCGCCCCCCATATTGACTCATTAAAAGAACACCCTTGCGGTTGCGCGGGCTGCTTTACCGCGACCAACACGATGCCGCTGCTGGCGCATGTGTTCGATGAAATGGGCGCACTAGACAAGCTTGCTGGCTTTACCTCGCGCTTTGGGGCTGGGTTTTATGGCCTGCCGGTTTCAGATAAAACCCTGACCTTAACCAAATCCGCAGCCCCTACCATTTGGCCCGAAAAGCTAGATACAGGCGCGGGCCCTGTCACCATATTCAACCCCGGTTTTCCTGTGTTCTGGCAGGTCAGCTCTTGATTTCACATAGGCGCAAATATCCTCGCCGAAGGCTTCAGGCGGCAAGGACAGGTGCCTGCGGCGCGGATATTTGGGCCAATGTGAAAGCGCGAAAGGCACTTTAATGATCCCAACATCATTCCCCCCTGCTGATGAAATTGCCCGCCTGACCGCGCGCGCGCTTTTGGAAATTAAGGCAGTGCATTTCAACGCGGCAGAGCCCTTTACACTGGCCTCTGGCCTGCCCAGCCCCACCTATATTGATTGCCGCAAGTTGATTTCGTATCCGCGCATCCGTTCCACCCTGATGGATTTTTTGTGCGTCACCGTCATGCGCAACGCGGGGTTCGAGGCGTTTGACAATATCGCAGGCGGCGAGACGGCGGGCATTCCCTTTGCCGCCCTTGTGGCCGAGCGTATGGCCCTGCCCATGAGCTATGTGCGCAAAAAGCCAAAGGGCTATGGCCGCAATGCCCGTATCGAGGGCGCGATGCGCGAGAGCGAGCGCGTGCTGTTGGTTGAAGATTTAACCACGGACGGTGGATCGAAACTGTCCTTTGTCGATGCCATCCGCGAGACTGGGGCCACCTGCGCCCATACGGCAGTGATCTTTAATTACGGAATTTTCCCCGAAACAACGCAGCGGTTGGCCGATCATGGCGTGGCATTGCACCATCTGTGCACGTGGTGGGATGTCTTGGCCGAAGCGCGCGCGCAAGGCGCATTTGATGCCGCCACTTTATCCGAGGTGGAAGTGTTCTTGCAAAACCCCCG
>CAXNJD010000106.1:0-5489 GCA_964202545.1 Cypionkella sp. | reverse complement strand
TTCAAGCTGATGATCCCAAACGCGGCTCCGATGATCTTTGCAGGCCTAAAGATTGCGATGACAAGTGCTCTGGTTGGCGCAATCGTGGCCGAATTTGCCTCGGCGACTGAAGGGATCGGTATCCTGATGCAGCGCTTTTCACACAGATTGGACATTGCGTCGTCAATTGCAGTGCTGCTGAGCATGGCGCTGATGGGTCTTTTTCTGTTCATCGTCATGGAAATGGCGGACCGACAGGTTGTGTTCTGGAAACATCAGGACAGGCTTGACGCGGTATCGCGCAACCGCCGCCGCCGTTGGTCTGGCACGGCGGCAAAAGAACTGGCCCGCGCATAAAAAGATGCACGGGTTAGACGACTGCGTCCGCCAGTCCTGCGGACATAAAACTGGGAGGAGAAAAGATGGGAAAATTTACTTTCATCGCAACGCGCATTAGCGCAGTTTTTGTTGCAGGTCTCGGGTTTGGCACTGGCAGCGCGATGGCCCAAGACACGCTTAATGTGCTGATCGCGAATGAGCGGTCTAACACATTCTATGGCATGTTTATTGCCGAACAGCTTGGCTATTGGGAAGACGTGGGCATTAAGGTGAACTGGCTGTCCTCGTCGACCACCATTCCTTATGTTGCGTTCTTGTCCAACGGGCAGGCTGACTTGGTTATGTTCGACGCGCCTCAAACGCTGCAGGCTGTTGATGCCGAACAGGATTTCAAGATCATCTACGAAGACATGCAGTTTGCACCCGAAGCAATGTATGTGGCGGCTGACAGCGACATCACTGAAATCGCCCAACTGAAAGGCCAGACAATCGGCCTTGTCAGTGACCGCGACCGCGTCATTGCCATGGTCGCACTGGAAAGTGCTGGTCTGACCATTGATGATGTTGAAACTGTAGTTCTTGGCGAAGGTGGCCCGACGCTTGCCAACGCGTTCATCAAAGGTACGGTGGCTGCTGTTGCAGGTGGCGCGACAGAACTTGCAACGATTCAGGGAGCTGGTGTCGCCATTCGCAACATCACACCGCCTGAAGTGGCCGAAAATCCAGCAAACTCGTTTGCGATCCGTACTGACCGCATTGAAGAACTGCGTGACCCAGTTCAGCGTTTCTTGCTGGCTTGGTCCAAGGGGATGGAAGCGGGTCGTATGGATCTGCAGTTTTCGGGCGCGATTATGTCCGAAGCAGTTCCAGAACAGTGGGTCACTTTGGATGCAGGCCGTCAGCATCTAGAACGTGCTGCAATGTTGTTGCACGAGAAGCTTTCGGATCAGCGCGGCGCGCTGCACCCCGATATGTGGGCCCGTGTTCAACCCGTTCTGGTCACGGTGGGCGAGATCAGCAAGACGCATGATCCTGCTTTGTTTTTGGATGACAGCTTTATTGAGGCCGCCAATCAGTACGACGTTGAAGAGATTAAGGCCGACGTCGCCGAGTGGATCGCCGCCAACCAAGATCGCTATAACGCAATGGCCCAGTAAGCCTTTGCACAATCGATTGAGCGCCCCTTGTCTGGGGCGCTCAATTCCAATTAAAACTGGCGCCGCCGCAGATAAGCTGGAACGAACGGGTCGCTCGTAGCGATGGCCGCGTAAAGGTGGGCAAAAAGGCAGTGCACAATGCTGCCAGTTTGGGGTAAAAAAGATTGACGCATAAGCGAGCGCCAGCATCTGGGTGACCGCAAGCGTCACATAACTGGCAGTAGCACGGATGTTTGGCAGCACTCTGGGCAATGCGGTGGCTTACGCCATTTATCTGAAAACTGCTCACCTAATCGGGCAAATGTTGCGGCAGCGCAACTGTCGGACGCCATCTAAACGCGCACTTAGCGCAGACTGGCATCCGTAGCTTTAGCAACCACCATCCGAAAGGGTGGGTGAATAACCTCCGTCTTACTGACGCCTTCATTCGCGCGCTCTAACTCTGACGAGCGGGCCTGCCGATCTACATTTCACTAATATCTGAGGGGGAGTCTTTCTGGCCATGCCAGAGCTACGGGGGCTGCATACATCCCTTCTTTTGGGCGCAGTTACGCGCGAATCTTTGCCCCTTTGGGATCATACAGCGGGGCGAGTTGCACTGTTGCAGGCACGCGCACGGCGGCAACATCTAATTCGTATTTCCCTGATAAAACAAAGTCTTCTGTGACGTTCTTTGTCCTAATAAATCCGTATCCAATCGGCTTGCCTACAGTATGCCCATACCCACCAGACGCCAACCAGCCCACGCGGTGACCATCGCGGTAGATCGTCTCACGCCCAAGCAGGGTTACGGATGGATCATCGACAGTAAAGCACGCAAGCAGCTTATTCACCCCATCTGCAGCCTGTGCCTCAAGGGCCGCGCGGCCCCGAAAGCTTTGATCCGTTTTCAATTTGCAGGCCCATGCAAGCCCTGATTCAACGGGCGTATGATCGGGGCCAATTTCTGCCCCCCATGCGCGGTATCCCTTTTCCAATCGCAAAGTTTCAATGGCGCGGTAGCCTGCGTTCACAAGGCCATCTTGCGCCCCTGCTGCCATGAGCGCGGTATAGACGGTCACCGCCATATCAGCAGGCAAATGCAACTCCCACCCCAGTTCGCCTACATAGGTGACGCGCAGCGCCAGCACAGTGCAGCCTGCAACCGAAATGTAGCGCGCCGAGGCAAAGGGAAAAGCGGCGTTAGAGATATCATCAGGGCAGACGCGGGCCAGAATATCGCGCGCGCGCGGGCCCATCAGTGACAGAACGGAATTGGACGAGGTGATGTCTGTAAGCGTGGCGTTAAACCCTGCTATGCCTTTGGATATCCAATGGAAATCGCGCGTGGCAAAGCCTGTGCCTGTGACAATATAATAGCTGTCATAGGATAGGCGTACGACAGTGACATCCGCCTCGATCCCGCCTTTGTCGTTTAGCATCTGGGTGTAGATCAGGCTGCCCACGGGCCGATCTACGCGGTTCGCAGCGATATGGGATAGGGCGGCTTCGGCATCTGGCCCTTGCAGGACAAACTTGGCAAAGGAGGTTTGGTCAATCAGAACAGCTGCTTCGCGCGCGGCTTTATGCTCGCGCCCGACGGCATCAAACCAGTTTGGGCGGTTAAAGGAATAGCCATCTTTCGCGCCTTTGGGGCCGAACCAATTTGGCCGCTCCCATCCCATTTTCTCGCCAAACACCGCGCCTGCCTGTTCCAAATGGGCATAAAGCGGGCTGCGGCGGGTGGGGCGCGCGGTTTGCATTTCTTCGGACGGCCAAGCGATGGTGTAATGCTTGCCGTAGGCCTCTAGTGTGCGGGCGCGCACCCAATCTGTGCTGGCATGCGCGCGGCCAAAGCGGCGAATGTCGACAGGCCACAGATCATAGGGCGCTGATCCCGTGGCCACCCACTGCGCCAGAGCCATGCCCGCGCCGCCGCCCGATGCGATGCCAAAGGCATTAAACCCCGCGCCAATGAACAACCCGCCCAGTTCGGGCGCCTCGCCCAAGATGAAATTGCCATCGGGGGTAAAGCTTTCGGGGCCGTTGAGCAGTTGTTTTACCCCCGCCGATGCCAGCGCTGGCACGCGGGCAATCGCATCATCCATGAACTGGCTGTAATGATCAAAATCCGAGGTGAGCAAATCAAAATGGAACCCTTCGGGAATGCCGTTTACGGCCCAAGGTTTCGGGTTCGGCTCGTACCCGCCCCAGACCAGACCGCCGACCTCTTCTTTCCAATACGTGCGCCGATCAGGATCGCGCAGCGTGGGCAGGTTTGGGGTGACGCCATCGATTTTCTCGGTGATCATATATTGGTGTTCGACCGATACCAGCGGCACATTCACTCCCACTGTAGCCGCCAGCACCCGTGTCCACTGGCCGGCGCAGAGGATAACCTTATCACATTGGATCGTTCCAAATTCGGTTTCCACACCTGTGACGCGGCCAAGGTGGGTGATAATCCGCGTGACGGGCGTATCTTCGTATATCTGCACCCCTGACATGCGCGCGCCTTTGGCCAGACTTTGGGTGATGTCAGACGGGTTTGCCTGCCCATCGGTTGGCAGATAGGCCGCGCCGACAAGGTCGGAAATATCCATAAGCGGCCAAAGCTCCTGCGCCTCGCGCGGGGAAAGCAGGTGCATTTCCAGCCTAAAGCTGGCGGCAGTGGTGGCTTGGCGTTTCACTTCAATCCAGCGATCTGCGTTGCAGGCAAGGCGCAGGCCGCCGTTCATCTTCCAACCCGTTTGCAGGCCTGTTTCTGCCTCGAGCCGTTTATACAGATCCACCGAATAGCCCAAAAGCTGAGTGATATTGGCCGATGTGCGCAATTGCCCCACAAGGCCAGCTGCATGAAATGTCGTGCCCGAGGTCAGCTTTTTACGCTCGAGTAGCACAACCTCATCCATGATCTTGACCAAGTGATAGGCGGTCGATGCGCCGATGATCCCGCCCCCGATGACGATGGCGCGGGCGGATGTGGGCAGGGTTTTCATGGCGTCCTCTGAAATTGAGAATAGGCGGCGTGGTAGGTTTCTAGGCAAGTGCTGGCATAGGCGGCATAGTCAAAATCAAGGCCCGAATGGCGCTCGGACACCATGGCCCACAGCGCCTCGCGCAGGGCGGCGGCGGCCTTCATCGCGGCGTAGCGGCGGGGAAGGTCAGCGGGGATAGAACCGAAATATTGCGCCAGCATTTGGGTTTCTTGGGGCGGGGTCAGGCCCATATTGGCGGCAAATCCGCCAAGGTCGAATAGGGGGCTGCCCCAGCCTGCATAATCCCAATCAATCAGCCACAGGCGCGCGCCATCGTGGATGAAATTACCCGCCAGCAGATCGTTATGGCCAAAGACCATGTCAATCGGGCCGACTGCGCTTTCCAAGGTGTGGGCCTGTTCCAGCAGCTTAGAAAGGTCGGCGGCTTTGGAATGGCCCTCGGTAATCAGCCGCGCGGCATAGTCGCGCAGCACATGAAACACCCAAAAGGCTTGGGCACCACCGCGCAGGTGCGTCGGGATAAGGCGGTGCGCACTGGCGATCAATTCAACCGCCTGATGGCGCAGGGCATCATCGTGAAAATCGGCGGGCGTCATGGTGCGCCCGTGGACAAAGCCAATCACTAAAACGCGCGGCGCGTGGTGGATGACAGGGGGCGAGACGCCCGCCGCATGGGCCGCGAAACTGGCGGCAAGTTCGCCCGCGCGCGAGATGTGATGCACCGCAATATCATCGCCAACGCGCACCACATAATCGCCGCTGTCATCAGTGACGCGGAAATTGACATTTGTGATCCCGCCCGAAAGGATAGACAGGTGCGGCGTGCCGCGCCAAATGGGCAAAGACAGGGCAATTTGTTCTGGGCTCATCATCCACCTTTGGGCCAGATTATCTTGATACCACAAACTGGCAAGGTCAAAGCTTTGGCCCAGTCGAGAAAAGGGGGGCTAGCCCCCCTTCGCTGCGCTACCCCCCAGGATATTTTTGGAGTTAGGAAAGAGCAGACCGTTTGCCATATTGCTTGCGGGGTACGTAT
>CAXNJD010000105.1:0-5537 GCA_964202545.1 Cypionkella sp. | reverse complement strand
TTCGTCCAGCGGCATAAACGCCCCCTGCGCCCCAAGGGACACAGGGCTATCCCACAGCATCGAAATGTCTGGCGGGTTGCCAGCCGTGATCGAGCCAATCAGGGATTGAGTGAATTCAGTATCCTGACCCAGCCCGCAAACTGTGGTGGCTGCGCCAAGGCTTGCACCCGCGCTAAACCCTTCTAGCAGGCTCGTGTGGATTTTGCAGAACAGTTCTGAACCGCCCGGCAGCCACAGCAAAAGCTGGCCTTCCGCTTGCGCTAATGCGCCCGAAGGCAGTGCCATCGCCGTGCCAAGTGCTGCACTGCTGGCCAAGAAACTGCGCCGACTGATATGACGAGGCACAGCAAAAATCGTATTTGACATGTTTTCTCTCCCTATTTTCAGTTGCAAAGTTGCGGCTCTCTGGCCGCTTGTGGTGTAAATTCTGTCGCAAGCGCCGCGCCGATCAATCCGGCATCTGGCCCCATGACGGCCTGTGTTATCTTCATTGGATTGGGCACCCCATCCCAAAGCCCGCCGCGCACATGCGAGCAAAGGGCATCAAAATAGGGCCCCGTTGCACAGCCCAGCCCACCACCGATCACCATAATGGCGGGGTCTAAACTGTCGGCCAAAAGGGCCAGCACTCGTCCCAACTCGGTCGTTGCACGATCAATCACGGCCAGTGCGCGCCCATCACCCGCCCTGGCGGCGGCCAGCACCTCTTGCGCGGTTGTCACGCCAAACGCCGCCGCAAGCGCGGGGCCCGAAGCTATGTCTTCGATCATCTGGCGGTGTTTGTGCCCGCATGCGGTGCATTGGTGGCGTTCCATCGAATTGGCAATCACCAGCGCCGCGCCGCGCGATCCTGCATAGGGCACCCCGCCTTGCACCAAAACGCCCGCGATGCCCGTGCCAATGGTGACAAAATAAAAATCCCGTGCCCCGCGCCCTGCGCCCAAACGCGCTTCGGCTAAGGCCGCCGCGCGCACGTCTGATGATATGACCGTTGGCAGAACAGATGAAAGTTGCCCCGCCGCATCTAGCCCTGTCCAGCGTATGCGGTGATCCGAAAACACGCGGCCCTGACCATCGACCAATTCTGCTACGCCAACCCCCAATGCTTGCACCCGCAGCCCCGAACGCTGCGCCTCGGCCTTCAACACCTGCGCCAAGACCAGCGTATCTGCCAATATTGCCGCCCCGCCGCGTTCGAAATCGGTCGGCACTTGGCGTCGGGCGTGAATGCGGCCCGTCTGCAGATCGACAATCCCGCCCGAAACCTTTGTGCCGCCCACATCGATGCCTAGGGCAAATTGGCCATCGGCCCGTCCTATACTGGGTTGCCCAGTCTCATGCGTGATAGGGGCAGGGGTTTTGCTCATTCCCCCCCCGTGTGATACTGCGGCGCCACGCCAAACAGGTATTCGGCACTCTCGCCACCCATGTTATAGACGCGGTAGCGCACATTTGGCGGCATGTAGAACCCATCTTGCGGATGCAGTTCAAACCAGACGGGGGATGTTTCTGCATCTTCAATCAGGATATTGACCCGTCCCTTGGTCACATAAATGCCCATGGCCCCGCCATGAACCCGCACATCGCTGCGCCCACCTGCCGATATGCGGCAGGTTCCCGCCGTCAGTTGATCGGTCGAGGCAGTGATGCCCGTCATCACTCGCGGGTCGCCGCAATCCATCGACCACAGCCAATCTTGTTCGCGGATGACGGAAATCTTTGCCTGCGCCTCGGCTGTTTGGCGCGCGGTTGGCCACTGGCCAATCAATTCGCGGCGTTCATACTTGAAATCAGCCACATAGGGGCGGGAGGCCGCATATTTCCCCGAAGATCCCGTTGAAGGCGGCGGTGCAAAGAATTCAAGCACCCTGCATTCCGCATCGCCCCACGCAAAGGCATGGTGCCACGTATCCTTTTGGAAAAAAGCCGATTCCCCCGTTTTAACTACATGAACTTCGCCCGTTTCGGGATTGGCGATGATCATTGTGCCCATCAGCACCGTCAGCACTTCATCTGCACCAAAGACCGTGCGAAAGCTTTCGGAATGGCGAAATCCCTGCCCGGGGGGCATCCCAAACACCAGTTGGTGGATTTTGTCGGTCGAGACATAAATCCAATCGTCGATCCGCCCCGCCGCATCATCGCCCCACAGGTGCCGCGTCACCTTGGCATAGGGAATAGGGGTGGGGCCATCGAACACAGGGCGGGGTGAGGATTTGTAGGCCATGGGTCACTCCGGCGCGTGGTCAAGATGGGGGGCGATGCGATCACTGGCCTGATCAAACCGTGGCGGGGTAAAGCTGCTGATAATGGGCAAAGCCTGCCCCGTCCGCCCGCTTTCCATAGATTTCACCATAACTTCCAGAACATGATAGGCATGTTCGGGCGCGTTTACAGGGGCGCGTCCTTCTGATACCGCCTGAATAAGATCACGTACCCCGTCCGTCCAAGGCCAGCGGTTGCGCTGATCGTGATCTTGCCAGAACCCGTCTTGGTTGCGCCACAGCCGATAGCCGCGCGGATCCCAATCCTCGGCCTTCATAGTGATTGACCCTTCGGTTCCGTAAATCTCGATCCCTGGCACATCGTATTGCTGAATGGTGAACCCCGTTGTGACCACGGCAAAGCATTGGTTGCCAAAGTCCATCAACAACTGAAAATTGTCATCGGTCTGTACAGTCATCTTTTTGTTGTTCACAATCCGTTCGGGGATAGCGATGCCCGTCATCGCCATAACGCGCTTGCATGGCCCCAATAGCCCTGTCAGCGTGGTGACGTTGTAGACGCCCAAATCATACATCGGCCCGCCGCCCGGCTCGTAAAAGAATGGGTCCCAATCTGGCCCTGACCAGCCATAAAAGCCGCGCGCTGTCAGCGGCCTGCCGATATCGCCCCGCTGGATATGACGCCACATGTCCTGATACGTCTGCGATAAGGTTACATGCGGTGCGCAGACCAGATGCCCTTTGGATTGTTTGGCCAGCGCTACAAGTTCGGCCGCTTCGGCCAAATCCATCGACATCGGCTTTTCAACCAGCACATGCTTGCCCGCGTTCAGCGCATCGCGCGTCAACTGTCCGTGGCTTTGCATCGAGGTCAAAATCAGCACCACATCGACATCAGACCGCGCCAACACTTCAGTGTAGTCGGTGGTAAAGTCTGGAATGCCCCAAGCGCGGGCGCGTTCGGCCTTGCCTGGGCGCAGATCGCAGGCGATGACAATCTCACAAGGGATGCCTTCCAGCGCCAGCCTGCGCACATTTGGGACGTACTTTTCGGACACCGATCCAAGGCCGATCACACCAACCCGTACCGTATTGCCCATCACAACCTCCCATATTCCTGCTTAGGTATACATCATGCGGCGGGTTTGCTTTTTCGCAAATAGTGCTTTTGGTCATGTCCCGATTTGGGAGTGGGGTCAGTCGCCGCGCTGGGCAGCCATAAACTCCAAGAACAACTCGCGCTCGGTCGTAATGTCTAATTTGCGATAAATCGCAAGGCGATAGTTCTTGACCGTGCCGCGCGATAGGCCCATGCGGCGCGCGATCTCGATCACAGGATGGCCTTGCAGCGTGAGCAAAACCACTGTGCGTTCGCGCTCGCTTAGCGGTTCGGCGATGCGGGCGGGCAGATCGTCTGTTGTGGGCGCGGCCGCCCCTGCCTGTCTATCGGGCGAAATTTCGTCGCAATAGCCGCTGGGCGCAGGGCCAAAGTCGGGCGGCAACTGCGTGCGCCGCAGCGCCATTTGCCCCTTTAAATGCACGGTGCACGGCCCGCGCGCCGTGACGATCTGTAAAGCTTGGGCAATGTCAGGATCGCTCGCTTGCTTGGCCCAGGCGGCGGTGGCAAAAATCTGGCATCCGCGCTGATCGACAAAACGCAGGGGCCGCTCTGGCCCGATGGGCGAATTTCCACTGTCCATTCCCGTGGTGGCAATGGTGGCAAGATGTCGGCGGTGCAGTGCCGCAAGCAACGGAAACAACCGCCTAATGCGCGCCACTTCGGAGGCAAGGAAATTGCCCTTTGCCCGATCTAGGATCAGCGTGGGCGAGGCATCTCCAATCGGCGGCAGAAATACCGCAATCTCGTCATAGATATGCATTTCCATCAGGAATTCGCGCGCATAGGCCGAACGGCCTATTCCCGCCTCTATCGCGCGCAGGCGGTATACGCCCGTCTCACCCCCGTTTTTCCAAAGCGCATAAAATGGATCAAAGGCGTAATAATGGCTGTAATACGCCATGATCGCCACTGTGGGTTCAATGCGCGGTATTATCAGGTCTGGCGGGGCCGCACGGGAATATCGCACAAGTGCGGCCAAATCATGCGGTGCGGCGGTTCCTAGAAGATCTAACAAGGAATCATAAAAGCTGCTGCTTCCCAGATGATCGACTGCACGCGCCGCGAAATCTAATTCGGTTTGAGTTTCGCGATTTGCCATCTCTCCCCCCATGCCATTCTGACCCAAGCAGGGCCGCAAAAGCAACGTGACTTTGGGCACAATTGCACGGCTTTCGGCATATGCTAGCCTTATTTGGCATACACGGGCGGGAAGTGATGGCAGAAATGCGCGGCTTACAAATTGGAAACGCGCCTTGTTCGTGGGGTGTGTTCTACCCGCAGGGGAATTTCATTACTGCCGAGGCCTATCTAGATGCCGTAGCGCGCGCGGGATATAGCATAACTGAACTGGGGCCACTTGGCTTTTTGGGGCAAGACCCTGTTTGGATTGCACAGGCGCTGTCGGCGCGCGGGCTAACCCTTGCTGGCGCAGCCCATGTGCATACTTTGGCTGATCCATCTAGTAGACCTGCACTAACAGATGCGCTTCACCGCTTTGGCCGCCTTCTGCCCGCACTTGGCGCGCGTGATCTAATCTTAATGGATGAAAGCGAATTTTATCCTGTGTCGGCCCAAGGCGTCGTGGACGAAACAGGCTGGCAAACCGCCATGTCCATGATCCAGCAGGCCCACGTTATGATGCGAGATGCTTACGGCATCACGCTGCACATCCATCCGCATGTTGGCACTTGCATCGAGCGAGAGGCGCAGATCGACAGAATGCTGGACGAAACCGACGTAAGCCTTTGTTTTGATACCGGACATCATGCCTTTTGGGATCAGGACGTGCTGGCCTACATGGCCAAAGTTTGGGACAGGATCGGCTTTGTGCATTTGAAAAATGTCGATCCTGCCGTGCGCGCGCGCGTGCTGGCAGGGGCACTTGGGGTTAATGCGTCGTTTGATCACGGCGTGATGTGCGCCTTGCCTGATGGCGCAGTGGATATTCAGGCGGTGCTGGGCCTTTTGGTCAGCCGCGCGTATCAAGGCGCGGTGATTGTCGAACAAGACCCGCCCCTTGATGCCTTTGAAACGCCCGAGGCATTGGCCCGCCGCAACCTTGCCTTTATTCAGGCCGCCCTGCAATGAGCCGCCGCGTGCTGATTTTTGATACGCCGCGTGCGATTGGCACTGCCGTGGCGCACGATATCGCCGCCCGTTTAGCGGCGCGGTCTGGCCCGGTTTTGCTGGGC
>CAXNJD010000104.1:0-5567 GCA_964202545.1 Cypionkella sp. | reverse complement strand
TTGGGCGCGCGCAGCACGTGGTACGGCGCGCGGTTGGCGCTGTTTTACTCGCTGGTTGCGGCTTCACCCGTGATGCTGCTGCAAGGTTTGGTGGCGGGCCTTTTGGGGCTGGGGATGCAATCGTTTTTGGTGGGAATTTTCGCATTGACCGCCTTTGTGGTTTTTTGGGCGCTGGCCTTGGTCGAAGTCAGCAAAGGGGATAATGATGCAGTTTGCTTTTGCCAGCCTTTGGGCGCAGGCGCTGGCCACGGTGCAAGATCCGCGCGCGGGGGCGCGGCGCATTTTGGCGCTGGACTTGGCCTTAAACACGGCGGCATTGGCTTTGGTGATTGTTGCGCTCCTGACGGGCCTAGTCGCGGCAATCGTGTCGATCATGGCCGCGCGCATGGGGGCGGGTGATGTGATGGGCGCGCAATTCTCGCCCTTGCAGTGGGTGGGTTTGCAGACCTTTGGCCTGTTCTTGGCGGCAGTGGCCATGGCCTATGTGGGGCGTTGGTTTGGCGGTTACGGCACTCTGCCGCAGGCGATAGCATTGCTGGCTTGGGCCGAATTCATCATTTTGATCGTGCAAATCGTTCAGGTTATGCTGCTGTTCGTTTTGCCACCATTGTCGGCGCTGCTGGCGTTAATCGGGTTGGTATTGACCTTTTATTTGGTGTGTCACTTTATCGCCGAGATGCACGGATTTTCCTCTGTAATCAAGGTGTTCTTTGGCATCCTTGGCACGGGTTTTGCCTTGATTGTTGCCCTTGCGGTGCTAGCTACCTTATTCATAGGGCCGATGGGGGTTTAAATGCTGGACGTCGCCAAAATTCGTGCCGATTTTCCAATTTTGTCGCGGCAGGTCAACGGCAAACCGTTGGTTTATCTGGATAACGGCGCTTCGGCGCAAAAACCCCAAGTCGTGATTGATGCGATCACGCGCGGTTATGCGCAGGAATATGCCAATGTTCACAGGGGCTTGCACACGCTTTCTACCATTTCAACTGAACGCTATGAAGCCGCTCGCACAACCATCGCTCGCTTTCTGAATGCCCCGTCCGATCAGCATATCGTTTTCACATCGGGCACGACCGAGGCGATGAACTTGGTCTCCTACGCTTGGGCGCGGCCGCGGATGCAGGCGGGGGATGAAATAATCCTGTCCATCATGGAGCATCACGCCAATATCGTGCCGTGGCATTTCCTGCGCGCGCAGGGTGTGGTGATCAAATGGGTGGATGTGGACGCGAACGGCGATTTAGACCCGCAGGCGGTGCTGGATGCGATCACGCCGCGCACAAAGCTGATTGCGATCACCCATATGTCCAACGTGCTGGGCACGGTAGTGGATGTGGCGGCCATTTGCACAGGGGCCCGCGCGCAGGGCGTGCCTGTGCTGGTCGATGGGTCGCAAGCCGCCGTGCATATGCCTGTCGATGTGCAGGCCTTGGGCTGTGATTTTTACGCCATTACGGGGCATAAACTCTATGGCCCATCGGGCAGTGGTGCGATTTTTATCGCCCCCGAACGGCAGGCCGAAATGGCCCCCTTTATGGGCGGCGGCGATATGATTGACACCGTCACGCGCGAGGATGTCACCTACAACACCCCGCCGTTGAAGTTCGAAGCGGGAACGCCCGGTATCGTGCAGCAAATTGGCCTTGGCGTGGCGCTGGAGTATATGACGGGCATCGGCATGGATGCGATTGCGGCGCACGAGAGGGACTTGCGCGATTACGCTGCTCAGCAACTGGCCGGGCTGAACTGGATTTCCGTTCAGGGCAATTCGGCCAGCAAAGGTGCGATATTCTCAATGGTGATGGATGGCGCGCATCCACATGATATATCCACCATTTTGGACAAGCGTGGCATTGCCGTGCGGGCGGGCGCACATTGCGCTATGCCGCTGATGCAGCACATGGGGCTGACCGCAACTGCCCGCGCCAGTTTTGCGATGTATAACACGCGGGCCGAAGTAGATGCGCTGGTTTCGGGGTTGGAACTGTGCCACGATCTTTTGGGCTAGGCGCCGCCCGCTAAGGCTTGCCCGACAGCAGGCTTTGCCCTATAGCAAACGCAGATGCACCCGTAGCTCAGCGGGAGAGAGCGCTGCCCTCCGAAGGCAGAGGTCAGGGGTTCGAATCCCTTCGGGTGCGCCATTTTCAATATCAGAAAAACAAAACCACATAGGCCAGCGCCAGCTGGTTGGCGTGGCGTGTTTCGACAATCCTCACGCAATTTTTCAAGAATTTGGCTGGGGCGCCAGGATTCGAACCTGGGTATGGCGGTACCAAAAACCGCTGCCTTACCGCTTGGCGACGCCCCAACTGCGGCGGTGTTTAACCAAGGGGCGCTGGGGCTGCAAGGGGTTTTTGGTGGGGAAGGTTGGAATTTGTGAAAAGTTTGAGGCTTGCGTGATCCCATCGTAATGCCTGATAGATGGGGCATGGAAAAGGTAGATGTCATAGTTTTCGGCGCGGGGGCTGCGGGCCTGATGGCGGGGATCGAGGCAGCCCGTCGCGAGCGGCGCGTGCTGGTTGTTGATCATGCTGGTACTGCGGGCGAGAAAATTCGCATCTCGGGCGGGGGGCGGTGTAATTTTACCAACCTGAACATCGCGGTTGATCGGTTTTTGGGGCGAAATCCGCGCTTTGCGCTGTCGGCGCTGAAACGCTTTACCCAGTGGGATTTTATCGCCCGCATGGATAGGGCAGGGATTGCTTGGCACGAAAAGACACTGGGACAGTTGTTCTGCGATGGGTCGGCCAAACAGGTCGTGGCGATGCTTTTGGACGATTTGGCAGCAGCGGGGGGGATGCTGCGGCTGAAGACTGCCGTGCAGAGTGTGGAAAAGCAAGGCGAGGCGTATCAGGTGTTGCTTTCCAGCGGCCCCGTTCGCGCGGCGTCGGTTGTGGTGGCCACGGGAGGCAAATCTATTCCGAAAATGGGGGCAACGGGTCTGGGGTACCAAATTGCGGCGCAGTTTGGACTGGCGGTGACTGAAACGCGCCCTGCCTTGGTGCCCTTTACCTTTGGCCCGCAGGATTTAGAATGGATTGCACCGCTGGCGGGGCTTGCGCTGCCCGTGCGGGTGGCCTGCGGGCAGGGGCGTTTTGACGAGGCGATGCTGATGACTCATCGCGGGTTGTCGGGCCCAGCGATGTTGCAAATCAGCAGCGATTGGCGCGAAGGCGCGGCTATTTCGGTAAACCTTTGCCCGCAGGGCGACGCTTTGAATGATTTAGAACGTTCCAAATCGCAAAATGGGCGGGCCGGGCTGGGGCGCGGGTTGGCGCAGATCCTGCCTGCGCGGTTGGCCGAGCATTTTGCGGGGCAAGTGGCAATCGGCAAGCCTATGGCCGAAATTCCACGCGCCGATTTGGCAAAACTGGCTGAAATGTTGCAAAATTGGCAACTGCGCCCCGTGGGCACCGAAGGGTATCGGACAGCCGAGGTCACGCTGGGCGGGGTGGATACGGACGCCTTAGATGGACGCACGATGCAATCAAAGGCGCATAAGGGGCTATACTTTGTGGGCGAGGTCGTGGATATTACGGGCTGGCTTGGTGGGTATAATTTTCAATGGGCGTGGTCATCGGGCTGGGCGGCGGGCCAAGCGGCCTAAAGCCCCTTAACCAGCCGATCCATCGCCACAAGTTGGCCAATCAGCGCGGCCATATCCGACAGTTTCACCATGCACGGCCCATCCGAGGGCGCAGTATCGGGGTCTTCGTGGGTTTCAATGAACACGCCTGCCACCCCCACGGCCACAGCCGCGCGGGCCAAAACAGGGGCGAATTCGCGCTGACCACCGCTGGAATTGCCCTGAGAGGTTGGGGTTTGCACAGCATGTGTCGCGTCCATAATCACAGGATACCCCGTTTGTGCCATAATCGGCAGCGCGCGCATATCGGTGACTAAGGTGTTGTAACCAAAAGAGGTTCCCCTTTCAGTCAGCAGAATATTTTCGTTGCCGGTGCTGGCGATTTTGCCCGCGACATTGCCCATATCCCACGGGGCCAAGAACTGCCCTTTCTTGACATTCACCGCGCAACCCGTGCGCCCTGCAGCCAGCAAAAGATCGGTCTGGCGGCACAAAAGCGCTGGAATTTGTAGAACATTTACAACATGGGCGGCCTCGGCGGCTTGGCCTGCTTCGTGAATGTCGGTCAAAACGGGAATGCCCATCGCCCGCACGCTTGCCAGAATATCAAGGCCCGCTTGCATGCCCAAACCGCGCTGGCCCGTCAGGCTAGAGCGGTTCGCCTTATCGAAACTTGCCTTGAAAATATAGGGCGTTTGGCTGAGCGCGCAGATTTCGGACATATGTCCTGCGATCATTTGCGCATGATCCAAACTTTGCAACTGACATGGCCCCGCAATTACCGCCAAGGGGCGATGATTGCCAAGGGTCAGATCGCCCACGCTAACATTATGCATCACGATGCAACCTGCTCGCGCAGCACTGCGGCGGTCATCGACAGCATCAGGTACAGCCCCCCGAAAATCAGAAAAACCACCAACGTGTTTTCAAAGGCGCGCGGATAGGCGGCCTCATCGGCGGCAATCGGGTTGACCGAGATTGACAAATACCGCGTTTGGCGGTTGGCGGCGGTGCGCGCCATTTCCGTGGCCTGCAACGATTGCGCCAGCAGCAGCCGGCGTGTTTCCACATCGGCCTGCGCGACAAGAAGTTCAGACTGCACCCGCGCAATCGACAAACCATCAATCGAATCTTCGGTAAGTTTCGACCGCAAACTGGCGATTTCGGCCTCGAGTGTGCCGATACGGCGCTTGAGAGGCTCCATCCGCGCAAGGTTTGGGTTCGAGTTGCTTTCCATTTGCGCCAAGGACAGCCGATCTTGGGTCAATTGAGCATCCAGCGCGCCGATTTGGCTGGTAATCAGCCCGATCTCAACATCCGATGACAGTATTTTAAATCTTTCTTGCAACTGCACAACTTTTTCATTTGCAGCAGCAAGGTTTTTCTCTGCCTCAAGATAGCTTTCTTCGGCCCCTGCCATTTGGTCGGTGCGCGCGCGCAAGGTCATTTGATCGACCTGTTCTTCGGCGTATTTGATCAGCGATTTCGAGATATCCACCGCCACCTGCGGATCGGCGAAAATCACCTCCATCTTGATGATACCTTCTGTGGGATCATACGAGATTTTGACGTTTTTGCGATATTTTTTAGAGGTGTGCGTGTTGCTGGCATCGGGTGCTAGGCGTTGCAAACGGTCGATCGTTGGGTCAGAATAGTGCTGGCGAAAGCCATTGTCTTCATCCAAACGCACCATAGCGTCTTGGCTTTGCAAATAGCCCTGAACAGTGACGGAATCGGTTGTATTGGCAATAGGAGAGCCGCGCATCAGCCCTGACAAGCCGCCCGCCCCACCGCCAGCGGCCTCGGCCTGTTGGATTACAAATTCGGTCTTGGTCGAATAAAAGGGCGTAGCGATGGAATAGAAATAGATCCCCGCAAGCAGTGTGGGAATACCCACAAAAACCCCCATCCGTGCAATCAGTTGGATGGTTTTGGCACGGCGGCGGCGCACAATATCGCGCTGAATGCGCGAGACTTCGGC
>CAXNJD010000103.1:0-5585 GCA_964202545.1 Cypionkella sp. | reverse complement strand
GGCAAGAAGCGGGCTTTGTGGTTTTGAAATGACCGATGCAGCAAGTTGGCTTGGCCCAGAGGAATGGCAAGCGGTGCGCCTGTCGCTGCAAGTCGCGGCATGGGCGACCGCTGCCAGCCTGCCCTTGGCGCTGCTGGCGGCCTATGCGCTGGCGCGGTGGTCTTTCTGGGGTAAATCCCTTTTGAACGGGATCATTCATTTACCGCTGATTTTGCCACCCGTCGTCACGGGCTATATCCTGCTGCGCGTCTTTGGGCGGCGCGGGGTTTTGGGCGCGTGGCTCGAAGACACGTTTGGGATTGTTTTGTCCTTTCATTGGACAGGCGCGGCCCTTGCTGCCGCTGTCATGGCTTTTCCCCTGACAGTGCGCGCCATTCGCCTGTCGATCGACGCGATTGATACGCGCACGGAAGGCACCGCCGCAACCTTGGGCGCTGCGCCAGTTTGGGTGTTCGCCACGATCACCTTGCCCCTTGCCTTGCCAGGCATCATCGCGGGTGCGATCCTTGGCTTTGCCAAAGCCTTGGGCGAATTTGGCGCGACCATCACATTTGTCGGGGCAATCCCCGCGCAGACGCAAACCATCCCTTCGGCAATCTATGTCGTTTTGCAATCGCCTGATGGCGGACAAAGCGCGCTGCGGCTGGTGATTTTGTCTATTGTGATCGCGATGACGGCCCTGATTGCATCTGAATGGGTGGCGCGGCGCGCGGCTGTTTGGGGGCGCGGCACATGACCCTGAATGTAGATATCAAATTGCAATTGGGCGCCTTTGCGCTGGATGTGCAGTTTGCCACGCCCACTGGAGTGACCGCCCTGTTCGGCCCATCGGGCTGCGGAAAATCATCGGTTATCAATGCAATAGCGGGGTTGATCCACCCTGATCAGGGCCAGATCATTTGCGCCTCTCGCGCGCTGTTCAACAGCGCCGCGCGGGTAAACCTGCCCCCCCACCGCCGCCGTATGGGCGTGATATTTCAAAACGCGCGGCTGTTTCCGCATCTTAGCGTGCAGCAAAACCTGACCTATGGGCGTTGGTTTGCAGGCAAGCACAGGCAGGGCCCAAGCTTGCCAGATGTCTGCGATTTGCTCGGCATTGGCCAGCTTCTGCAACGCCGCCCTGCCGCCCTGTCAGGCGGCGAGGCAGCGCGCGTGGCCATAGGGCGCGCGCTGCTTTCTGCCCCCGATATGATCTTGGCAGACGAGCCATTGGCCGCGCTAGACGAAGTCCGCCGCGCTGAAATACTACCTTATTTCATCGCCTTGCGCGATGCCGCGTTAGTTCCGATGATTTATGTCAGCCATTCCGTCGCCGAGGTGGCGCATCTGGCCACGACTGTTGTGGCTATGGGCAGCGGGCGTGTGGTTGGCGTGGGCAGCGTGGATGACATCTTTGGCCGCAGCAATGTGATGGGCGAGAATGCCAGCACACTCCTGCCTGCGCGCATTATTGGCCATCACCCAGATGGTCTGTCTGAACTGGCGACCGAGGCGGGACAGGTCCTTGTGCCGCACTTGAACGCGGGCATTGGCACATCGCATATGCTGCGCATCTACTCTGGCGATGTTCTGCTGGCGCGCAGCGAACCAAGCGGCCTGTCTGCCCTGAACATTCTGCGCGGCGAGATCTGCAGGGTTGAGGCGCAAAGTGACGGTACAGTGATGGTCACTTTGCGCGTGGGAAATGCCACAATCCGCGCCCGCATCACCCAGCGGTCATACACATCTATGGGGCTGGACACGGGCCAAACCTGCTATGCGATTGTCAAATCCATATCCTTGGCCAGGGGCGAGGGATAGTTGACAGGGAGCAAAAGCGTGCGTCTGACACCTTTAACCCAGCCCTGCGCGATAACGTGCGAGCCGAACTTTCGGCCTTGCAACGCAGGCGTGATGCCGTGATAATTTGTGAAAAGCATTATCAGATCAAAGCGATACCAATGACGCACCGCATCGTTGCCTTAAACAGGGGCCGCATCGAGCAAATCTTTTCGCCACTGGGGAGGGACTTCCCCTCTGCGCGAGGTTTTGACGACACTTTTTTCGGCTTGAACTTTGCGCCAAGCGGCGTCCCAGTGTTTGAAAATTCAGGCCCAGTGATGCGCCGTCTTGCGGCCCCTGCCCTCGCGGCCTAACCCGAAGGAGCACCGAATTGCGAATTGTTACAGCGGGAATGGGACTGCGCGCAGGCAACGTTCTGAATACACTATTGGCTGAAATGCCCGAGGCAAGGGTGGTGGGGTTTTACGACCCTCAGCCAACGCATCTGGATATGCTGGGCGGCGATATTCCACGCTTTAACAGTATCGAGACGATGCTATCTGATGCCGAACCCGACTTATATTGCGTTTTCTCGCCCAATGTCTTTCACCTAGACCAAATCCGCCTTGGGCTAGAGGCTGGCGTGCAGATTTTCACCGAAAAGCCTGTGGTGATATCTATCGCGGAAACGCTGGAACTTGCCCGTCTTTTGTCGATCCACGGCGGGGCCGCGCGCGCGATGGTTGGGCTGGTGCTGCGCTATTCGCAGCACATGGTCGATCTGCGCCGCGCTATGGCTGATGGCCAGTTGGGTGAGATAGTTAGCCTAGAGGCTAACGAACATATCGCCCCCTATCACGGCGCGTTCTTTATGCGCGATTGGCGGCGAAAAACGAACCTTACTGGCGGGTTTATGTTGGAAAAATGCTGCCATGATTTGGACATTTACAACATCATCAGCGGATCGCGCCCCGCGCGCGTGGCCTCATTCGGGGGGCGCAAAAGCTTTGTGCCCGCCTATGCCCCCGCCTCAAATGCCGAAACCGATATCTTCCACGTTAAGAAATCAGTTTGGGAATCGACGGATGACCCCTTCCGTTCGGACGGCGATATCATCGATTTTCAAACGGCGCTTTTACAGTATGAAACGGGCAGCAGTCTTGCCTTTCACACCAATCTCAACGCCCCAGACGAACATCGCCGCTTTTGCGTGATGGGCGCGCGCGGTATGGCCGAGGGGGATTTTGTGCGCGGATTTTTACGGGTCACAGGCCGCGATGGGCGCAGATTGGCGGACTATGATTACACCAACGGCGCTGCCACCAAAGGCGCGCATTATGGTGCAGACGCCATGATGTGCCGCGACATTGCCGCCTATATGCGCGGGCAATCGGCGATCCTGCCTGTGTCGATATTGGACGCGATGGAAGCAGGCATTGCCGCCCTTGCGTTGGACAATGCACGTGCAACGGGTCAAATAGTTGACCTTGCGGATACTTGGGCGCAGCTTGACGCCTTTGGCTTGCGCGGATGAGCGCGCTTTGCGGTCTTAGGCGGCACAGTAATTCGCCTGAGTTCGTCTGATGCGTGTATTCGCGGCCTGCACCCCTTTGCCGCAGCGGCGTTTTGATACCTTACATATCCCCTTGCCCTGCACCGCGCCATTGTCCTAGGTCTTAACCCAACGCAGCACGCCACCCCGTCCAAGGTGACCTAAAACAGATGAAGCATTTGACCCAAACCGCAAAGTGGCGTGAATTACACGTTCGACCAGATATCTGGGGCGACTGGGCTGCCGCGCTGTATGTGGCGCTTGCAAAAGTTTTAGCGGCGGTCTGGTCAAATGGCTTGGGGTTGAATGTCGATGTTCCATTTGCGGGCAACGGCACGCTAACGCGGGAGATCTTGGACGTAACACTGCACCCAGCGGTGCCGCGATGATAGCAGCAGGCATTGATCTGGGCGGCACAAAGATCGAAGCGCAGGTCTTTGGCGACGATTGGCAATTGGCCGCGCGCAAGCGTTGGACTACCCCAAAGTCATACCCCGATTTGGTGGTAGCCATGGCGGGTGCCGTGGCGTGGTGCGAAGCACAGGCCCAAAAAGGCCTGCCCATTGGCGTATCTGCCGCAGGTATGATTAACCCCGCGACGGGCCTTGCTCTGGCAGCCAATTTGGCGGTATCGGGAAAACCCTTTCCAGCTGATATAACCCGCGCTGCAGGGCGGCCCGTTGCATGGATCAACGATTGCCGCGCGCTCGCACTGTCAGAGGCGCACTTTGGCGCTGCACAGGGTTTTGACCCAGCCCTCGCGCTGGTCGTTGGCACGGGCCTTTCTGGGGGCGTTGTGACGGGCGGGCAAGTCTTGCCATCCTTTTCGGGGTTGGGAGGCGAAGTTGGCCATTTCCCACTGCCTGCCGGCCCGATGATCGCGCATGGCCTGCCCGTTCGACCCTGCGGTTGCGGGCGGGCGGGCTGCACCGAAACGCTGCTGTCCGCACCGGGGCTTGCCGCTATTGCCCTGCATGTGACGGGACAAATTTACACGCCCGAAGATGTGATCGCCGGGCGCAGTACGGATGCAGGTCTGCGAAAAGCTTGGGCGATTTGGCTGGAACTGGCCTGCGATTTTCTAATCACCTTGTGCTTTACCATCGATCCAGCAGTAATTGTGATCGGCGGCGGGTTGTCTAATGCCCCAAACCTAACTGAGGACATAGCCCGCGCGCTGCAAGCGGCCACGTTAAAGGATTGCGCTATCCCCTCCATTCGCTTGGCCCAAGGCGGTGATGCATCAGGCGCGCGCGGAGCGGCCTATGCGGCGTGGAATGAGCGGTTGGTCTAACCCAAATCCTACCCCGCATCATTGCCAACACGCAAGCAGGCAACTGCGCGGTAGTGCGGGCAAGGCCGCGCAAAATAGCATCACCCGCGTCAAAGGCGCGGCCCGCACGCCATGACCAGTTTTATAAAACGCCTTCGGCTGGGCAAACCGAACTTGCATCTGCCCACCAAACAACGCAAATTTTATTGACTGCGTTGGCGCTTGCCCGCGTACAATCTGCTCTTCGCCCCTATTTCTTTTCGTCCGCGTCAATGGCGCAACCGACCTAGGATACCCCCATGTGCGCCAGCCATGCCACCCCCATCTGGATTGCCCCCGACGGGCTGTTTGACGGCAAAGATTTGCAGGGCGGCATGGCGCTGTCGGTCGCGGGCGGGCGCACGGGAAAGATTGTTCCGCGCGCAAGTCTGCAGCCGACGGAAAAAGTGATCGAGGTTACAGGCACGCTTTGCGCGGGTTTTTTGGATTTGCAGGTCAATGGCGGCGGGGACGCGCTGCTGAACAATGATCAAAGCGCCCCCGCCATCGCGCGCATGGCGGCGGCGCACCGCCGATTTGGCACTGTGGGTATTTTGCCAACAGTCATCACCGATGCGCCCGAAGTGCTGGATCTTGCCGTGGATGCCGCGCTGGCGGCGCAAGGTATGCAAGGGGTTTTGGGCCTCCATATCGAAGGGCCGCATGTGTCGATCGCGCGGCGCGGCACGCACAGCGCGCAATATATCCGCCCGTTCGAGGCGCGCACCATGGCCCATATCCAGCGCCTGCGCGCGGCAGGGATTTTTGTGAAAATCACCGTGGCCCCCGAGTCTGTTCACCCTGCCCAAGTGGCGCAGATTGTGGCCACGGGAGCGGTGGTGTCCATCGGCCATTCCGATGCCCGCGCCGAAGATGTCCGCGCGCTGTTGGCCGCTGGTGCCAGCTGCTTCACCCACCTGTTCAACGCCATGTCCCAAATGCTGGGCCGTGCCGAAGGCG
>CAXNJD010000102.1:0-5597 GCA_964202545.1 Cypionkella sp. | reverse complement strand
CGCAAACACAAAGCGGGTATCCGCAGCAATCGGATGGGGCTGCGGATTTGGGCGGCACGGAGACGGGCGGTGGCTATGATGTGCCAAGTGAAAACCCGCCCAACACATTAGATGAATATGGCCAGCCCATACCCGAAACCTATACCCCCAGCTAAGGCCAAGGCAGCCCAAGCATAAGCGTGGGTTCGGCGCGGTTCGGGGGCCTTGGTTTTATCGCCCGATGCAATCAGCGCGTTTTCAATCAGGCGGGGCAGGCGGGGGCCAAAGCGGGCCATCACTTGTGCGGCCTGGGCAATATCACGCAGCAGTGCGGCAGGCCCCACATTTTTGCGCACGTAATCTTCCACAACGGGGCGGGCGACGTGCCAAATGTTGATGGCAGGATCAAGGCTGCGCGCCACGCCTTCGACCACAACCATTGTGCGTTGCAGCAAAATCAGTTCCGTGCGGGTTTCCATGCCAAAGCGTTCGGTCACTTCGAACAAATGGCCCAGCAGGCGCGACATGGACAGACGCGTTGCGTCCATCCCAAAAATCGGCTCGCCCACCGCGCGCAGGGCCAAAGCGAATTCGTCGATATCGCGGTCAGCGGGCACATAGCCCGCCTCGAAATGCACTTCGGCCACGCGGCGATAATTGCGCTGCATAAAGCCCATCAGTATCTCGGCATAAACACGGCGGGTATAGGCATCGATCCGCCCCATAATTCCGAAATCTAGTGCGATGATATCGCCGTTCGCGGCCACTTTCAGATTGCCTTGGTGCATATCTCCGTGAAAAAGGCCGTCGCGCAGCGCATGCGACAAGAAGAGTTGCAACACACGCGCGCCCAATTCGCTGCGGTCAACAGTTCCCGCTTCAAGCAACGCCTCAATCGCACCGCTATCGGACATTGACGGGCTATCTACCCAAGCCAGCGTCATCACCCGACGTCCTGAATAATCCCACACGGGCAAGGGCACAGAAAAGCCCGCGTCATTTTTGGTATTTTCAGCAAATTCGCTGGCTGCAGCGGCCTCTAGCCGCAGATCAAGCTCTGCCATGACGACGCTTTCAAAATGCGCAATCACTTCGGTGGGGCGCAGGCGGCGTGCAAAAGGGGCCAAAACTTCGATCGTGCGGGCGGCAAAGTGAAACGCATCCACATCGCGGCGAAAGGCGCGTTCAATGCCAGGGCGCAGCACCTTTACCGCCACATCTGCGCCAGTCGCGCGCAGGCGGGCGCGATGGACTTGGGCAATTGACGCCGCTGCAACAGGGTCTGAAAATTCATCAAACATATATGCCAAAGGGCGGCCCAAATCCGCCTCAATCGCGGCGCGCGCCTCGGCCAACCCAAAGGGGGGTAGTTTGTCTTGCAGGTATTTCAACTGGCCTGCCAATTCTTCGCCCACAATATCGGGGCGGGTGGCAAGGGTTTGGCCAAATTTAATATAGGCAGGCCCCAGCGCCGAAAGGGCGCGGGTCACGGGCGGCAAGGCAGGATCACCGCGCAGGCCCAGCCATTTAAACGGCCAGCCCAGCAGCTTTGCCGCCAGCCGCAATTGAGGCGGGGCATCCAGCGCCAGTAAAACCGCCCCCATCGCGCCCGACCGTTCAAATGTGGCACCCGTGCGGATCAGCCGCCAAATGTTATGCGGCCCGCGCACCTAAATCTTCCAGCCCGAATGCAGCGCGGCAATGCCCATAGACAGGTTGCGGTAAGACACCAGATCGAACCCCGCCGTGCGGATCATGGCCGCGAAGTTATCTTGATTTGGAAATTTACGAATAGATTCAACCAAATACTGATAGCTATCGCGGTCATTCGCCACGATTTGTCCCATCACGGGAATCACGTTAAAGCTGTATTTGTCATAGACCCATTGCGCGAAATCATTGGGGATTTGGCTGAATTCCAGCACCATCAGACGCCCGCCAGGGCGCAACACGCGGTACGCCTCGCGCAGCGCGTCGGGAATACGGGTGACATTTCGAATGCCAAAGGAAATTGTGTAAATATCGAAGGAATTATTTGCAAAGGGCAGGGCCATTGCATCACCGACAACCCAGTCAAGGCGGGTGGCCAGCGCTTCGGCATCCGCCCTTTGCCGCCCCGCGATCAGCATGGATTCGGTCATATCCAGCACGGTCGCGGTCGACCTTGCCGCGCGGCCCAAAAAGCGAAAGGCAACATCGCCCGTGCCGCCCGCCACATCCAGTAGTTTTTGGCCCGCGCGCGGTGCCAGCCAATCCATCATCGCGTCTTTCCAAAGACGGTGCATTCCCGCCGACATCAGATCATTCATTATGTCGTATTTGCTGGCCACACGGGTGAAAACGCCATGTACCATCCCCGCCTTGTCGCCCTCGGGTACGGTTTGAAATCCGAAATGGGTGGTAGATGTATCGTTCATTTGCTCTTGCCGATTGCTGCGCATTTGCCACTTATAGGGGTTAAGTTGCCCCGCCTCAATGCGCCCTAATGTCCAAAGGCCGAAATGCCCGAATTACCTGAAGTTGAAACCGTGCGCGCAGGGCTTTTGCCCGCGATGGAAGGGCATATAATTGCGCGGGCGGACGTGAACCGCGCGGATTTGCGCTGGCCCTTTCCGCCGAACATGGCGCAGCGGCTAACGGGCGCGCGGGTTTTGGCGCTGCGGCGGCGGTCAAAGTATATTCTAGCCGATCTGGACAGGGGCGAGACGCTGCTGATCCATTTGGGCATGTCGGGGCGGATGTTGGTTTCGGGGGTGATGATTGGCGAGTATGTCCACGCTCACCCCGCCCCACAAAAGCATGACCATGTGGTGCTGCATATGGAGGGCGGCGCGCAGGTGACGTTCAACGACCCTCGCCGTTTTGGCGCGATGGATTTGATGGCAACGATCGGGGCTGAGGCGCACCCCCTTTTGGCGGGCCTTGGGCCAGAGCCGCTCGGGAATGCATTCGATGGCCCCTATCTGGCGGCAAAATTGGCAGGACGCAAAACACCGATCAAATCGGCATTGCTGGATCAGCGGATCGTGGCAGGGCTAGGAAATATCTATGTCTGCGAGGTACTGCACCGCGCCCATATCGCGCCAGACCGTCTTGCGGGTGAGGTGAAGGATGCCGCCGCCCTTGTGCCGATTATCCGTGATGTTTTAGGCGAGGCGATTGCCGCAGGCGGGTCATCCTTGCGCGATTATCGGCAGGCGGATGGGGAACTTGGCTTTTTTCAGCATACCTTTGCAGTTTATGGCCGCGAGGGGGAACCTTGCCTTGCGCCCCGTTGCGGCGCAGAAATTATGCGTATCATACAATCGGGGCGGTCTAGCTTTTACTGCCCGCAATGCCAGAACTAGTTGCATCACAAAAGGAAACGACATGGGCTATGATACGCTGATTGTGCAGATCAAAGACAAGATCGCCCTGATCACCCTAAACCGCCCCGACGCTATGAACGCCCTGAACACCCAAATGATGCAAGAATTGGCGACAGCGTTGGGCGCGGCAGACAAGGACGCCGCAGTGCGCTGCATTGTCATCACGGGGTCTGACCGCGCATTTGCCGCAGGCGCAGACGTGCGCGAAATGGCGGATAAGGGCTTTGCGGAAGTTTTCTTTGATGATCTGTTCGGGCCAGAGGCCGAGGCGATTGCCCGCATCCGCAAGCCCATCATCGCTGCCGTGGCAGGTTATTGCCTTGGCGGGGGGTGCGAGTTGGCCTTGATTTGCGATTTCATTATTGCCGCTGATACGGCCAAGTTTGGACAGCCAGAGATTAACCTTGGCATCGTGGCGGGCATGGGCGGCACACAGCGCCTGACCCGCGCTGTGGGTAAGGCCAAGTCGATGGATATGCACCTAACGGGCCGATTTATGGACGCAATTGAAGCCGAGCGAGCGGGGCTTGTATCGCGCGTCGTCAAGGCAGATGCCTTGCTAGACGAGGCGCTTGCCGCCGCAACCCGCATTGCCGAAAAATCGCAATTGGCTGCGATGGCGGTTAAGGAATCGGTGAACCGCGCCCAAGAAACCAGTCTGCGCGAAGGGCTGATCTTCGAGCGGCGGCTGTTTCACGCCTTGTTCTCGACCCAAGATCAAAAAGAAGGCATGGCCGCCTTTCTGGAAAAGCGCCCTGCGCAGTTCCAAGATCGCTAAGAATCCATCGCGGCTGCGCAGCTTTTCGGGGATTTCGCGGTTGACAGCGCGCCGCCAGCCGTCTAATGGGCTGGCTTCAAGTTAAACTACAGATCCGGAAATATTAGCATGGCAAATACCGCCCAGTCCAAAAAACGCGCCCGTCAATCCGAAGCGCGTCAAGACATCAACAAGGCGCGCCGTTCGCGTATCCGCACATTTCTGCGCAAAGTAGAAGAGGCGCTGGCTTCGGGTCAGCAAACCGCAGCTGCAGAAGCTTTAAAAAACGCCCAGCCAGAATTGGCGCGCGGTGTTACAAAGGGCGTGATGCACAAAAATACCGTGGCACGCAAAATGTCCCGCCTCGCTTCGCGCGTTAAGGCCTTGGGCGCTGCCGCTTCGGCCTAATTGGTTGAACAATTGAGACAAAAGCGCGGCTGGAAACAGCTGCGCTTTTTGCGTTTTTATTAACGTGTTTTAACGATTTTTTGCCCCAGCGTGGCGCATTTGCACCCCTTGAAAAAGCTTTGACGATTCGGCCCAAACAAAGCCCTGTCAAGTTAGAAGTTCGGTTGCGCTTTGCTTTGCGGTCTTGTTATTCTGCGTTCAGCGAGTCGCATCGCGAGAGGGGACGTGCCGAAACTAAAGCTAAGGTTGCATCAAGGGTCGCTGCCAAGATAACAGACCCAAGGCGTAAAAACCTTTATTTATCATAGGTTTGTATCACAGTTGGGCATGTTGCCCACATTTGTTTTTCGGCTTTTGTCCACATATGGGCCAAGGGCGAGGATGCTGTGTTCAAAATGGAATTCGGTTATGGTGTGCAGCCATGGCGAACCCTTCCGACGATGCGTATGAGCAGGGGTTGTGTATAAAGTAATGAAAGACGCAATAAATTGCGTCTGAGATGGGGACGGGACAAGTAATGCCTTCTGCGGTTTGGCTACGCTCGCGTGAAGCTTTGATAAAGCGAATCGGCAAGAACAATTACGTCAGCTGGATCGAGCCTTTGGTTTTGCAGGGGCTTGTTGATGGCGTGGCATCCTTTGTCGTTCCAACAAGTTTTTTCGGTGATTGGGTCAAACGCAACTTTGGCGATCAGATCTTGGCGCTGCTACAGGCAGAAGGCCAATCTGTAGCACGGCTAGAGTTTGTTTTGGGGCAAGACGTGTCTGTCGGCGCCTTGGCACCAGTAAGCGCGCCGCGCGTGGCGGCAAAGCGCGATATGCGCGCCGAATCACCTTTGCCAGGCGCAACGCTGGATGCCCGCTTTACCTTTGACAGTTTCGTAGTGGGCAAACCGAATGAATTGGCCCATGCCGCCGCGCGCCGTGTGGCCGAAGGTGGGCCTGTCAGCTTTAACCCGCTGTTTTTGTATGGCGGTGTCGGATTGGGCAAAACCCATCTGATGCACGCCATTGCGCATGAATTGCAGGCGCGCCAGCCCGAATTGCGGGTTTTGTATCTGTCGGCCGAGCAGTTTATGTATCGGT
>CAXNJD010000101.1:0-5613 GCA_964202545.1 Cypionkella sp. | reverse complement strand
AGCGCCTCTTTGATATGGGGATAATGCACCCGCACGATCGCCGCCAGCGTCGCCTCATCGGGAAAGCGGATGTAGTGGAAAAAGCAGCGGCGCAAAAACGCATCAGGCAGGTCTTTTTCGTTGTTAGACGTGATGATGACCACAGGGCGGTTTCGCGCGCGGATCGTCTCGCCCGTCTCGTAAACATGAAATTCCATTGTATCTAATTCTGCCAGCAGATCGTTGGGAAATTCGATGTCGGCTTTGTCGATTTCATCAATTAGCAGCACCACGCGGGCGGGGGCGGTAAAGGCCTGCCACACCTTACCTTGGCGGATGTAATTGGCCACACTGCCCACTCTCTCACCGCCTTGGCCCATCGGTAGATGCGAATCGCGCAACCGCGCCACTGCGTCATATTCATACAGCCCTTGCTGCGCCTTGGTTGTCGATTTGATTCCCCATTCAATCAACTCCATTCCCAAAGATGCTGCCACTTGCCGCGCAAGTTCTGTCTTTCCCGTGCCAGGTTCGCCCTTAACCAGCAGCGGGCGCTGAAGGGTGATGGCTGCATTGACCGCCATCTGCAAATCTGGCGGGGCGATGTACCCTGCGGTCGAGCTAAAATTTATTTCCATTCCAGAACCTTGGCGATTTGAATATTTCCAGCCTACCCATTGGACAATTTTCCCGCAACCTTTAGCGCAACCGCTAGTGACAATGCCCAAAGCTTAGGCTATCTGCTGCGCAAAAGTGGGGTGACTGATATGGATACCGTTCACGAAGATCGCCCCCGAACCGGGGAGCCGATAATGAAAGCCGAAGTCTTTTTGCCTGACGACTACCGTCCTGCCGAGGATGAGCCATTTATGAATGATTTGCAGCTGGAATACTTCCGCCGCAAATTGATTGTTTGGAAGCAGGAACTTTTGGGCCAATCGGCCGACACAATCGACAATCTGCAAGATTCAGGGCGCAATGTGCCTGACATCGCGGATCGTGCGTCCGAAGAAACCGACCGCGCGCTGGAACTGCGCACGCGCGATCGCCAGCGTAAACTGGTTTCGAAAATCGACGCAGCGTTGCGCCGTATCGAGGCAAACGAGTTTGGCTATTGCGAAATGACGGGCGAGCAAATCTCGCTCAAACGTCTTGACGCGCGCCCGATCGCCACGATGACGCTGGAAGCGCAAGAAAAGCACGAGCGGCGCGAAAAGGTACATCGCGACGATTAAGGGCGGGCGTTGATATGACGCAAATGCCCATCGCCAGAGATAAAGTAAACAACCGCCGAAGCCCTTGGGCTTCGGCGGTTTGTTTTGGGGGGTGCTGATGCGGCTGGCGGGGCAAAGCGTGGTGATCATTGGCGCTGGCATCGCAGGGCTGGCGCTGGCGCGCGGGCTGGCACTGCGCGGTGCGCGGGTGCAGGTGCTGGAACAGGCCAAGGCGATCCGCGAGGTTGGAGCGGGCATTCAAATTGCCCCCAACGGCGCGCGCGTTTTGCGCGCGCTGGGATTGGGCGATGATCTGGGCCGCATCGGGGTGCAGGCCTGCGCGCTGGAACTGCTGAACGGGCAAACAGGTGCGCGCGTGGTGCGAATGGATCTAACAAGCCGCCCGCAGGACCGCGATTACCATTTCATCCACCGCGCCGAACTGATCGAGATTTTGCGCGCGGCCGCTGTGGCGGCAGGGGCGGCGTTGCATATGGATGCACAGGTAAGCAGCGTGGATTTCGCGGGCGATCAGCCCTGCCTGCGCATGGCCAGCGGTGCCAATGTTTTCGCCCCCCTTTTGATTGGAGCGGATGGTCTGCATTCGGTGCTGCGATCGGCCCTAAACGGGCCTACCGAACCGTTTTTCACGGGCCAAGTTGCATGGCGGGCCACGATTGCAGGTGATGGCGGGCCAGACGAGGTGCAGGTGCATATGGGCGCTGGGCGGCATTTGGTCACCTATCCGCTGCGCGCAGGGGCCTTGCGCAATATCGTCGCGGTCGAAGAGCGCAGCGCTTGGGCGCCCGAAAGCTGGTCGCAGCGCGCCGATCACGCGCGATTAAGGGCCGCTTTTGCCAGCTTTGCCGCCCCTGCGCGCGGATGGATAGATCAGGCAAGCGAAGCAGGTCTATGGGGCCTGTTCCGCCACAAAGTTGCGCAAAACTGGGGCAAAACCCTGCCCCACGGGGCTGCGGTTTTGCTGGGCGATGCAGCCCACCCCACGCTGCCCTTTTTGGCCCAAGGAGCCAGCATGGGGCTGGAAGACGGGGCGGTGCTGGTCAACCTGCTCGATAGTCTGCCGATGGAGACAGCCCTGACACGTTACCAATCCCTGCGTGCGCCGCGCACGGCGCGCATCATCGCGGCTGCCAATGCCAATGCCCGCAACTATCACCTGTCAGGGCCAACCCGCATATTGGCCCATACTGGCCTGCGCAGCCTGTCGGCACTTGCGCCCAATCTGATGCTGCGGCGGTTCGATTGGCTTTACGGATATGATGCAACTGAAACGGTATAATTGGGGCTTTGCCCCTCGCTTTGCTCACCCCAGGATATTTGCGGAGTTAGGAAGGGAAAATGGGCTGCGCGCTTCCTAACTCTCCAAATATCCTGGGGGGGAGCGCAGCGAAGGGGGGCTAGCCCCCCTCTTTATGCCGCAAGTGTAATCCAAACAGGCACATGATCGGACGGGCGGTCTTTGCCGCGTTCTGATTTATCCACGCCCGCGCCTGTCAGCATATCGGCGGCCTGCGGGGTTAGCAGGTGGTGGTCAATGCGGATGCCGTTATTGCGCTCCCACGCGCCGGCCTGAAAATCCCAATAGGAATAAAGGCCAGCGCTGGGGTTCAGGGTGCGCAGTGCCTCGGTCAGGCCAAGGTTTAGAATGCGTCGATAGGCGGCACGGGAGGGGGGCAGGGCCAGCGCGTCGCGCGCCCATGCTTCGGGCTTAGCCGCATCAATATCCTGCGGGATGATGTTGTAATCGCCGCAGAACACGGCGGGTTCTTCGGCGGCCAAAACCTGCGTCACACGGGCCTGCATCCGTGCCATCCAAGACAGTTTGAAGCCGTATTTTCCTGCCAGAACGGGCGCATCGCCGTCAAATTCCACGGGGTTGCCATTGGGCAGATACAGCCCGCAAATTCGAATGCCGCCTGCGACAGCCTCGATCCAGCGGGCGTGCTCGTCCGTATCGTCCCCCGCAAGGCCGCGTCGCACGTCGCTGAGCGGCAGTTTGGACAAGATCGCCACGCCGTTGAACGACTTTTGCCCGTGGGTTTCGACATGGTATCCCATGCCTTCAAACACCTCGCGCGGGAAACCCTCATCCACGGATTTGATTTCTTGCAGGCAGATCACATCTACATCTGCCCCCGCGCCCGCCAAATACTCGGTCAACCGATCCAGCCGCGCCTTGATGCCGTTGATGTTAAAGGTGGCGATTTTCATAGGGGCGGCTTTCGCTGTGGTTTGCGCCAGCCTATGCCGCCGCCTGCCGCAGATCAAGCGCCGCCGCCAGCCAAAGCTGATCCAGATGATCAAGCGCGGCCAGATCATAGCCAACTTGGCTGTAGTGCCCCGTGGGCGTGGTATAGGCCAAGGCCGCCTCAAGGTGCAGTGCCTCAAGCGCGGCAGGGGCATCATAGCGCAAGGGCATCAGGCTGGCAAAATCGCAGCGATGCGCGCGCGGGAAAATCAGCCGCGACGGCGCGCGCGACAGGTTGACTAATGCCGCCCCCTGCATGGCTGCGAGCACCATCAGACGGGCCGATTTCGCCTCAAGCGAACGCAAGGACACATCGGCGCGCAGCGGGTCTGGCGCGCCCATACCATAGAAATGGGTCGGCCCCGTTGCGGGATAGACCATATCGCAGCCATAAAGGGCCAAAACGCGCGGGCGCAGCGCATCCAGCGCCCAATAGGCGGCGGTAAAGGCCATGGTCGCCCCCGCATAGATAAACCCACCAAAGCGGTTTTGCGCGGGCACGAAATGGGTTTCGTCGATTAAGTCTTGGCCCGCCTTTGGCACGGGGATATTTTCGCGCGGAAAGTCAAAGGGGTAGACTATCGCATCCCAATCTGCGCGGACCCTGTGGGCGTTGTTGATGGCAACAATGGTATCAAACCCATCGCGCCGCCAAGCGCGCGCGCCGATGGCAGCAGGGCCAGAGCCAAGGAGAAGAACTGTGGTCATGCGCGCCCCCGTGGTGGTGATAACGGGATGGTAGGGCGGGGGCGGGGGAAGGAAAGGGGATTGCTACATCGAAAAACTAACGCCGCACCCACAACTCGCCGTCGCATTGGGGTTTTGCACCACGAACCTTGCCCCAATCAACTCCTCGGTGAAATCAATCACTGCGCCGGCCAGCAAGGGCAGTGATACTTCGTCGATCAGCACCTTTTGGCCTGCGTTTTCCAGCACCAGATCGCCCGTGGCGACATCGTCCAATTTGATCTGGTATTGAAAGCCCGAACAGCCGCCGCCCTCCACGGCCACGCGCAAAGGCTTCACTTGCCCCGTCATCGCGGCGATTTCGGCCAGACGTGCAAAGGCGCGTGGGGTGACGGATGGGGGTAGGTTCATTTTGCTCTCCTAAACGGGGCCTAAATGTAATATAGGCGCATCAGGCCCCTTCAACAAGAAGGCAATGATATGCCCGAAACTCTTGCGCCCTACGCCTGCCAGAACACCGCCTCGCGCGGGCGGCTATGCCCAGAAAGCCTGCCGTCTTTTCGCAGCGAGTTTCAGCGCGACCGTGACCGCATTATCCATTCGTCCGCCTTTCGGCGGCTGAAACAGAAGACGCAAGTTTTCGTCGAACATGAGGGGGATTATTACCGCACCCGCCTGACCCATTCGATTGAGGTGGCCCAAGTGGCGCGGACGCTGGCGGGGGTGCTGGGGCTGAACACCGATTTGGCCGAGGCGATTGCGCTGGCCCATGATCTGGGCCACACGCCGTTCGGCCATACGGGCGAGGATGCGCTTGGCTTGCTCATGGCCCCCTACGGCGGGTTTGACCATAACGCGCAGGCGCTGCGGATTGTGACCAAGCTGGAACGCCACTACGCGGATTTTGATGGGCTGAACCTGACGTGGGAAACGCTGGAGGGGATTGCCAAGCATAACGGCCCGGTAACTGGCCCGAACGCCGATGCCAAACATGCAGGGCCATTGCCCTATGCCTTGGCCGAGGTGAACGCCATGTGGGATTTGGAACTGGACACCTTCGCATCCGCCGAGGCGCAGGTGGCCGCGATTTCCGACGATATTGCCTATTCGCACCACGATCTGCACGACGGCCTGCGATCTGGCCTGTTTGATGAGGCCGATTTGATGCAACTGCCCGTCACTGGCCCCGCCTTTGACGCGGTGGATCGGCTGTATCCAAACCTTGACAAAATGCGCAGGCGGCACGAGGCGCTGCGGCGGGTGTTTGGCGTGATGGTAGAGGACGTGATTGCCGTGGCGCAGAACCGATTGTCAGCGGCAGGCGCGCGGTCGGTCAATGATATTCGCGGGCTGGGGACGACTGTGATCAGGTTTTCCAAACCGCTGTTCCAAGACCTGAAATCGGTGCGGTCGTTCTTGTTCACCCGCATGTACCGCGCCCCATCGGTGATGAAGGAACGCGCG